>CAYNZG010000434.1:0-1000 GCA_964401525.1 uncultured Ruminiclostridium sp. | reverse complement strand
GTCTCCTCCTGCACCACCCACACATAGGAGCTGAGGGACATCAGCTCGAAGAAGAGGAACGTGGTATAGAGGTCGGCGGACAGGAACACGCCCGCCGTGAAGCCAAGGCAGATCAGGAAGAAGAAATAGTACCGCTTCAAATGGTGATGGCCGTGGAAGTACTGGGGGCTCAGCAGTGCCGAGACGAACCACATAAAACACACCACAAGGCCGTACACCTTCTGGAAGCCGCCGGCCGCAAAGCTCAAACGCATGGCCGGAACGGTCACGATCTCACTGCCGCCGGTGGCAGCATACGCCATAGCCAGCAGCGTCAGCAGCGTAAAGAGAATGGAAAAACCGCCAAGGCGCTTTCCGCCGTCCCCTTCGGGGACGAAGGCGATCACGATGGCCGCCAGAACCGGCAGCAGCACCACCGCCAACAGAGCAAATGTCGTCATCCGTGCATCACCGCCCCTCCGATCAGATTCAGTAAAACATCCGGGAACAGACCCATCAGCAGGCACAGCGCCGCCAGGATCAGCATGGGAACGATCATATAGGGACCAGCCTCATGGGCGTCCTCCTTCGTGGGCAGAGCCACGCCCTCCATGGGGAACCACGCCTTGATGACCACCTGGAACATGTAGATAGCCGTCAGCAGTGCGGAGATCAGGATGGCGGCAAAGCCCAGATACGAGGCGATGCTCCCCTCGCCCACGGCGGCCAGCGCGATGTACCACTTGCTGACAAAGCCGTTGAAGGGCGGGATACCCGTCAGGGCACAGGCCGCAGCGGTGAAGCAGGCAAAGGTCAGCGGCATACGGCGGCCAAGACCCTCCAGCTCGCTGACATACTCCCGGTGGGCGTAGTGCAACACACTGCCGGCGCAGAAGAAGGCCATGATCTTCACCACAGAGTGAACGATCAGGTGGGTGAAGGAGGCCACAAGACCCATGGGGGTCATGATGGCGGCGGCCAGAAGGATATAGCTCAGGTTGGACACGGTGGAGTAGGCCAG
>CAYNZG010000433.1:0-1003 GCA_964401525.1 uncultured Ruminiclostridium sp. | reverse complement strand
TTGTCCACGTCACTTGGACACTTCTTCCACGAAAACGGGGACACCATAACCACAACCTTGTCGCTCCACTTCCCCCATCCACCCCCGTACCCGCAGCACACCCGGAACTCGTACTCCTCGTCGGTCTCCAGTCCTTCCACGGTGAGATTCATTTCCTTCCCTTTCGTCACGAGCATTCCTTCTGCGTTCCTCCTGAAACCCCCTCCACCGCTGCTGATTTCCTCACAGAGACCTGGTACGACACCTTATCTTCGTCTTTCCTCCTTTTTGACGTCGGGCCAACAGGAGTCCACGAGAGCTCCACAGCACTCTCTGTGACATTCTCCACCTTGAGGTTTTCTGGGACCTCCTTGACCTTGCTCTTCTTTACCTTGATCTTGACCGCCTTCACCTTGATGAGGTCCTCCAGCACGAGCGGGGTATCTAGGATCTTGGCGTTCACAGAAATGATGCCTTCCTTATTGTTGACGCTCATTATTTTCAGCTTCCTCTCAGGCTCGAGGAGGATCTCCTTCTCGTCCGGGAAGTCCGAGAACATCGAGATGTCGTAGCCCCACGCCTCTCCACTCAGGGTAAACAAGGTTCCTTGACTTCCCTTAATGAAGCGTTGCGCAACTTCAAGGCTCTCTGTCGTGGAAGTGAACGGCCACCACACCTTCTCATTTCCAGCAGCGTAGGGAAGCCTTTTCGGAAACTTTGTGTCCATCTCTGTCTGAACGTGGAAATTCATCCCTTTGTATAGGACGTAGTTGTCCGTGACATAGCGGGGGATTTCCGCAGCGACTGTAAAAGGAGGAACAGGAATCCACGCGTCTTTTTGATGGTGGTGTCGCTCCTGTCGATGGAAAGAGATTTGCTCAGCTTTCTGTACGGACTTTCAATACCGCCGAATCTCTTGCTGTCCCACTCAAACGTGTAGCAAATAATCACAGCAACGTCTTCAATCGTCACGCCAGATGTATCGAACCTCTCGAGCCTGTCCTTACCGCTTTCCATGAACTTT
>CAYNZG010000432.1:0-1018 GCA_964401525.1 uncultured Ruminiclostridium sp. | reverse complement strand
GTATTACGACCTGTAAGCAAGGTTTCCGATAAAAAATCCCTTCCCGAGTTCGGGAAGGGATTTTTTGGTTCGAGTTTCGTGCTTACAGACCGATGTGCTTCTTGATGGCCCGGAAGGATTCATCGCTGATGATGTGCTCCATCTTGCAGGCATCTTCTGCTGCGGTCTCCTCATCGACACCCAGCTGGACCAGGAACTTGGTGAGCAGGGTGTGCTTTTCATAGATGTTTTCCGCCACGGCCCGGCCCTCGTCGGTGAGGGTCAGATAGCCCTCCTTGCTGACGGTGACATAGCCGCCGTTTTTCAGGAGGCCGATGGCTCGGCTGACGCTGGGCTTGGAAAACTCCATATATTCACTGACATCGATCGAGCGCACAGGCTGCCCCCGCTGAGAGAGGACCAGGATGCTCTCAAGATACATCTGTCCGGATTCCTGCAAATGCATAGGGTATCCTCCTTGACTCCGCTTGTTTCTGTTATCGTAACATAAACGCTATGGTTTTGCAAGAGCCAGACTTTTGGGCAAGCAGACCAGGCGATGCTCCCGGAAGGGAACATCGCCTGGTCGGATCATATGGCTTTAGTGAGAACCGGAGCAGTGGCAGCTATGGTCTGCACTGCCGGAGCAGCAACACTCGGCAGAGGGGCAGCCAACGCATTTTACGCCCCGTTTCTTTTCCTTGATGATGTACCGCACCGCCAGACCGACGGCAGCAAACAGGATCACAGTGAAGATGAGATTCGTCATAGGGCAGCTCCTTTCTCAATGAGGGTCAGGGGGTCAGGCCTTTGCACCGCTCTTGCCGTGCAGGGAATACTCGGCAGCCATGTTGCGGTTGGTCTTGCGGATCAGGTGGACCACGATGGCGACCATTACCAGGACAGCGATGAGGCCGGGGATGAAGCCCTGGCCCAGGGAGCCGGTGGTGATGAGGGTGCCGATCTGATAGACCAGGAAGGCCACGGTGTAGCCGGTGCCGAACTGCAGGCAAATGCCGCCGGCCAGCCACTTCTTATC
>CAYNZG010000431.1:0-1018 GCA_964401525.1 uncultured Ruminiclostridium sp. | reverse complement strand
TACCAGCTTCAAAGAGTGTTTATTTTAACAGCACATACGGTGCCCTCCCAGTGCCATCGAGGACAGGGTACACCTTTGCCGGCTGGTTCACAGAGACGCCCGGAGGAGACCCAGTCAACTCCACCACCATCGTTCCCTTCCCCTTTGACCACACAATCTACGCACACTGGGACCCCATACACTACACCATCGCATTCGTCACAAATGGCGGGAGCGAGTGCCCCAGCATCACACAGGAATACCACACACTCGTCACACTCCCTGTGCCCACAAGGACCGGGTACACCTTCGATTGCTGGTGCAGTGATGCTGCCTTGAGCACCGAGTACACAGAGGAGAGGATGCCTGCTGGGAACACCACCCTCCACGCCAAGTGGACAGCCAACAAGTACACTGTCTCGTTTGATGAGGAGTGCGGTGTTGTCCATTCCCCGATTGAAGTTGTGTTTGATGGCACCTACAACATCTCAGAACTAATGAGTGGCGGTGGTGGAGAGGAAGAGCCCAATATCCTGTGGTGGGATGTGGTGGGGACTGACAAGAGGGTGGAGAACGACAAGGCGGCGGTTGTTGAGATCGCGAGGAACCACAGCCTCTGCGCCGTGTGGGACAGGAACAACGTCACCCTCGACGCGATGGGCGGCTACTGCAACGAGACAACTGTGGTTGCCGAGTATGGAAAGACTTACGGCGAACTCCCAGAGCCAACGAGGACAGGGTACACCTTCGCTGGGTGGTTCACCGAGGAGAACGAGAACGTCACGGAGGGCACCAATGTCACCAGCCCATACCCACACACCCTGCACGCACACTGGGAAATCAACTCCTACACAGCGACCTTTGAATACGGGAATGGGAGTGAGCCAGTAAATGCGACACTCGAGTACAACGCCACAGTCACCTACCCCGAGGACCCTGAGAGGAGGGGGTACACGTTCACTGGGTGGGACAGGGACATTGAGCTCATGCCTGCTGGGGACGTCACTGTCACAGGACTGTGGGAGGCAAATAACTACAC
>CAYNZG010000430.1:0-1019 GCA_964401525.1 uncultured Ruminiclostridium sp. | reverse complement strand
CGCTGCGCCTCTCGGCATTGGTGCTGGCGCTGCTGCTGGCGGCGGGGCTTTTCAATGGCGCATACCTGACCCGGCGCTGCACCGCATGGAGGGCGCAGCTGGACATCGTCACCACCGCGGTGGCGCAGGGTGACTGGGACGAAGCAGGGGAGAGCATGGCGGCGCTTACAGGCAGCTGGCAGCAGCACCATCCCTACCTCTGTATGACGCTGCCCCACCATGAGATCGACGAGGCCGACACGGCGCTGCACCAGTGCGCAGGCTATGTGTCAAGCCGGGATGGTGTCGCCCTGACCGACGCGGCCTTGCAGCTGCGCCTACAGCTTAGAAGGCTGGCGGAGCTGGAGAAGCTGAGCCTTGAAAATATCCTCTAGCCCCTTACTTTTCATTCAGCAGCTTATTCAGCTCTGACATGAAGGTGTTGATATCCTTGAACTGGCGATAGACGGAGGCGAAGCGGACGTAGGCCACCTCGTCGGCGGATTTCAGCCGATCCATAACCATCTCGCCGATGACCTGGGTGCTGGTCTCCCGCTCCAGGGAGTTTTGCAGCTCCTGCTCGATCTCGGTGGTCATGCGCTCCATATCTGCCACCGGGACGGGGCGCTTTTCGCAGGAGCGCTGGATGCCGCGCAGAACCTTGTTGCGGTCGAAGCTCTGGCGGCTGCCGTCCTTCTTGATGACCACAATGGGCAGACTCTCCACCGTCTCGTAGGTGGTGAAGCGCTTTTCACACTTGAGACACTCCCGGCGGCGGCGGATGCTGCTGCCTTCATCGGCGGGACGGGAGTCCACGACCTTGCTTTCTCTATATCCGCAATAGGGGCATTTCATCTGTCTGTACCTCCTGATTCCTGCGGCGGATGCGGCGCATCACACAGCATGGTATGCCTATTATACCATATCGGTACAAGATGTGGTAGTCCTTTTTTCGCTTTTTCACCATGTTTTCGGGGAAGGAGCGGCACTTGCTGCCGGGGACGGGCATAGGATGGGTCAGGATGAAGGCAAATGCCGCG
>CAYNZG010000429.1:0-1028 GCA_964401525.1 uncultured Ruminiclostridium sp. | reverse complement strand
GTGTGCGCCTGACCAACGGCTATGAAGTCACCGCTTACATCCCCGGTGTCGGTCACAACCTGCAGGAGCACTCTGTGGTCATGATCCGCGGCGGCCGTGTCAAGGACCTGCCCGGTGTCCGTTACCACATCATCCGCGGCAGCCTGGATACCCAGGGCGTGAACGGCCGTATGCAGGCTCGCTCCAAGTATGGTGCAAAGAGACCCAAGGCCGGCAAGAAGTAATTCTGCCAAGGAACCCATTTTTTGACGTATTTTTGCGCTCAAGCGCAAAGCGAACGCTTTGCCGTGAGTCGCTTGACCATAAAAGCCGGGCACAGTTCCGGTTTGGGTAAGCTCTCAAGGCAGGCACGGGACAAGTGGCACCTTGTCCAACACGGAAGGTCCAGAAGGGCCTTTCGAGTACCTATGAAATCATTATTTTGTGAAGGAGGGAAGCAAAGTGCCCAGAAGAGGAAACGTACCCAAGCGGGAAGTGTTGCCCGATCCCATGTACCGTTCCGTACTGGTTACTAAGCTGATCAACAGCATCATGCTGGACGGCAAAAAGGGCGTAGCACAGAAGGTTGTCTACGGCGCCTTTGATATTGTCAAGGAGCAGACCGATAAGGATCCCCTGGAAGTGTTCAACGCTGCCATGGAGAATGTCATGCCTTCTCTGGAGGTCAAGGCCCGTCGTGTGGGCGGCGCCACCTATCAGGTCCCCATGGAGGTCCGCCCCGAGCGTCGGCAGACCCTGGCCCTGCGCTGGCTGACCGCTTACTCCCGTAAGCGCAGCGAAAGAACCATGAAGGAGCGCCTGGCAGGCGAGCTGATGGATGCAGCCAACAACCTGGGTAGCGCCGTGAAGAAGCGTGAAGAAATGCACAAGAACGCTGAGGCGAACAAGGCATTCGCACACTTCCGCTGGTAACCAGGAGGGAATAGAATGGCTCGTAAAGTTACCCTGGAAAACACCAGAAACATCGGTATCATGGCTCACATCGATGCCGGTAAGACCACCACCACCGAGCGTATCCTGTATTACAC
>CAYNZG010000428.1:0-1028 GCA_964401525.1 uncultured Ruminiclostridium sp. | reverse complement strand
TCCATGGCAAGGCGCACCCGGCTCTTGGTGCGGAACAGCGCCTTATTCACCGCCGACACGTCCACCAGCTCCATCAGCGATGCCGCGATGCGGTGGGTGCGGGCGGTGGTGTTGCCGTACTGAAAGCCGCCGCAGTCGGTGGCGATGGCCACGTACAGGGGCAGGGCGATCTCCTGTGTCAGCGCCGTCAGATGCCGGATGATCTCATACACGATCTCGCCGCAGGCGGCGCTGTCCGCCTCAAGGCAGGTATTGCGGGCGAAAAAGCCGTGGGAGGGATGGTGGTCGATGGCCAGCTCGATGCATCCTTCGTACTCCCTTGCGTTCTCCGGCAGAAGGCTGGTGTCCGCAATGTCCACGCTGACGATGTGGGCGGCCTGCCAGCCCTCCGGTGCCCAGTAGGGGGCGGCGTAGGGGGCATAGGTGGCGGTGATCTCAGGGTTGGGCAGCAGGTACGCCCTGCGGCCACAGCGGCGCAGTGCTTCGCACAGGGCGGCGGCGCTGCCGATGGTGTCGCCGTCCGGCCGCACATGGGTCAGCAGCAGCACATCGTCCAGCGCCTCAAGATATCCGGCGGCCTCACGCGCCGACAAAACAGCGCCCGCCATATCACTTGTCCTCCGGCAGCACGATGTCCGCGTTGGCGGGGTTGGCGGGCTTGACGTGGTGCAGCATGTCCAGAATGTGCGCGCCGTGGGCGATGGAATCATCGGCGAAGAATTGCAGCTCCGGCGTATAGCGCAGCTGCATCCGCTGACCCAGCTCGTGGCGCAGATAGCCGCTGGCGGACTTCAATCCGCGCATCAGACCCTTCTCGTCGGTGCGCTCCATGGCGCTGATGTAGATGCGGCTGTAGCGCAGGTCGCTGGTGGTGTCCACGTGGGTGATGGTCAGCATGGCGCCGGAAACGCGGGGGTCCTTCACCGTCCGCAGCAGGGCGGACAGCTCACGCTGTATCTCCTCGTTGATGCGTCCGATACGGTTGGATGCCATAAAACGCTCCTTTCAAAAAGCACGGGGGCGGGCGA
>CAYNZG010000427.1:0-1030 GCA_964401525.1 uncultured Ruminiclostridium sp. | reverse complement strand
TGTTTGGTTTCCGTTGTAGCGGCATTTACCAAAAGCCTTCTAACAGCGTCGATATCGTCGAGGGCGTTTCCAAAAGAAACAGCAGAGATAGGCCCGCCAAAAAGAAGTATTTGAAAAACGCTTTCGTCTCCCGCTCGCCGTTTCGCACCATATCGGTCATTTTGAGCACGGCATAGAGGAAAACAAAGGGCCAGAGGAAAAATGTGTAGGCGCTCACGATCTGGAGCGCTGCGGCCAGATAAATAATCAGTATCATGGTCATTCTTCCGTTTTCTGCTCGGGCGCGCCGTCCTCCCCGGCGGGCTTGGCGTAGCTGTCTTTGATCTCCTGCTTCATGGCCTTCTTGTCCCGCTGCCGCCCCATCACATGGAGGATGGCGGTGATGAGGAAGAGCAGCCAGAACCGGCTGGCAAAGTCCATGTTGGCGGTGGCCGGCAGCAGACCCACCAGGATATCCCACAGGAAGCTGAGGATAAGGGACACCCAGATGAGGACCAGGGAGCCGAACCAGTTCTTCTTGCGGATGAACCGGTCCTGGGCGATGAGGATCACGATCCAGAGGATGACCCAGGGCAATTGGTGCAGGAATGCGGACATAGGAGGACCTCCTTCCCGGAACGGGCAGATTCTTTGCCCTCATCATAGCACATTTGGAAGAAAGTCTCAAGAGGGGCCGGTCACTGCTTGCCGCCCTTGGTGTCGCAGTACAGGCAGCGGTAGACCGCGTGCTCCCGGTCCGTCAGGCGGAAGATGTGGGGCAGCTCCTGCTCGATGGAGGTGATGCACCGGGGGTTCTTGCAGCGGATGACCCCGGTGATGGTGTCGGGCAGGTGGGGATGGATCTTCTCCATGCGCTCCCCGCCGCGAATGATGTTCACGGTGATGTGGGGATCGATGTAGCCCAGCATCTCATAGTTCAGGTCGATGACCTCGTTGATCTTCAGGATATCCTTCTTGCCGTACTTGCCGCTGGAGGCGTTTTTGATGACGGCCACTTCGCACTCCAGCTTGTCCAGGCCCAGCTTTTCAT
>CAYNZG010000426.1:0-1030 GCA_964401525.1 uncultured Ruminiclostridium sp. | reverse complement strand
CGTTCCGGGAATGTGGCAGTTACTGTCCGAATCGCCGGGACGGAAGCAGACATTTGTAATGGTGCGGAGGCAGCTACCGTAGAAACGGTACTGCGGATATTAAAGTCATGCTGAGTGACTTCACCGGCGCAGACCGTGTCTATATCGCCTGCGGCTATACAGACCTGCGCCGTGGGATCGACGGACTGGCTGCCCTAGTTCAGCAGCAATTCAATCTTGACCCATTCACCAACACCCTGTTTCTGTTCTGCGGCCGACGCCGGGATCGGATCAAGGCGCTATACTGGGAGGGTAATGGCTTTGTGCTGCTGTACAAGCGGTTGGAGTCCGGTAGCTTCCAGTGGCCCAGAAAGGAAAGCGAAGCCAGAGCCCTGACTCCTCAGCAGTATCGCTGGCTCATGGAGGGGTTAAGTGTAGACCAACCCAAGGCACATAAGTCTGTCTCCGGGTTGGAAATAGTGTGAGAAATTGTATGTTTTTCTGTACTTTTCAGTACGTATATGGTATAATTACAACATGAAAAGTACGAAAGAAATGCAGGCAAGTAACGCAGAAATGGTCACCATTTCCCGCGCGGAATATGAGGAAAAGAACGCTCGACTGGCATCTCAGGACGAGCGTATTTCCCGTTTGGAAAATCAGGTTGAACTGCTCATGGAAGCACTGCGCCTTGCCCGGCACAAGCGGTTCGGCGCATCCACCGAGAAGACAGATGGATCGGTCATGGAGCAGCTGAGCTTCCTGTTCAACGAAGCCGAGGTGTACTCTGCTGCGGAGAAAGCGGCAGAAGAGAACGTTACCGTTGTAGCAGCCCACAAGCGGCACAAGAAGCATGAATACACACTGGACTCCATTCCGGAGGGCGTTGAGGCCAGACAGGTAGAGCACCGTCTGGAGGGTGAGGAGCTGGTATGTCCCCAGTGCGGCGATGCAATGACCGAAATTGGCAAGGAAGTTGTTCGGACTTTGGAGATCATCCCTGCTCAGGCGGTAGTCAGAGAGGACATTTACTACACCTATGCCTGTAAGC
>CAYNZG010000425.1:0-1043 GCA_964401525.1 uncultured Ruminiclostridium sp. | reverse complement strand
GGTGCTCTTGACTGTACTATTAAGGCAAGGGTAGAGTGTGCAATCTTTCGTAGCTGTGAAGAATCCGAAAAGGATATTCCGTGGGGAGGTGCGGTTAGATGATACCTCGTCCAAGACCGCAACGGTTCAGACTGCGGAGAAGTATGATGTTTATGAATGCACAAAAACCGGGATTGATAAGAGATGCATACATTTATGACTGTGACAGTATCATCTTAGATTTAGAAGATGCAGTAGCGGAAAATCAAAAAGACGCTGCACGATTTTCTCTGTATCATGCGTTAAAAACCATAGATTACGAAGATACAGAAGTAATCGTACGAATCAATGGTCTTGATACAACACACTGGGAAGAAGATGTACGTGTCTGTGTCGCCGCAGGTGCAGATGGTATTCGTATTGCAAAATGTGAATGTGCAGAGGATGTGTATAAAGTCGAAAATGCAGTAGAAGCCGCAGAGATGGAGTTTGGGGTAGCGGCTGGTCGAACCTTGCTGATGGCTGCAATCGAAAGCCCGAAAGGGGTTTTAAATGCATATGAAATTTGCAACGCATCCGAAAGAATGTTTGGCATCGCTTTATCCGGAGGAGACTTTAGAAAGAGTATGCAAACGATGCCTCAGAGGGACGGTATTGATATGCTGGTTGCCAGAGGACAATTACTTATTGCTGCTCGGGCAGCAGGTATTCAATGCTTTGATACCGTTTTTACAGATTTGGAGGATCAGGAAGGCTTTGAAACAGAGGTGCGACAAAATAAGGCAATGGGTTTTGATGGAAAGAGTTTAATCAATCCGAAGCAGATTTCGTTCGTTCATCAGGTGTTTGCACCAACAGAAAAAGAAGTGGCACAGGCAGTAAAAATCGTAAATTCTGCAAAAGAAAATATGGAAAAAGGGCGGGGAGTTTTTACGGTAGATGGAAAGATGATTGATATCGCATTTCTTCCCGGAGCTAAGCGCACCTTGCAGCTAGCAAAAGCTTATGGTATGTATGGAGGGGATTTGGTATGAAAAATGCAATAGGAAGGGAAACCCCTGATG
>CAYNZG010000424.1:0-1053 GCA_964401525.1 uncultured Ruminiclostridium sp. | reverse complement strand
CCCATACGATAGTCATCACCAAACGTATTCTCATCACTCATTTGCGAACGAAACCGTTCGACATATGTATCTAGATCACAGATCACTTTGGCCGGAACTCCGGCGGCGACTGTTCGAGCAGGAATATCGCGTGTGACAACGCTTCCAGCTCCAATTACCGCATAATCTCCGATCGTGACTCCGGGCAAAATCGTTGTATTGGCTCCGATGAAAACATGGTTTCCGATATGCACTTGCCCGATTTTTGTATAGCCAAGTGTCTTCTTTGTGCTGGCATCGTGTGCCAGCACAGTCACGCGGATACTCATCGTTACATCATCACCGATGCTAATCAAGAAGCAGTGCGATGGGTCAAGGAAGCAGCCCTGTTGGCGATTAAAGTCTTTTCCGACCTTCATGCCGCGTTTGACTAGAATCTCCGTAGGGATTTCTCGGTTCAGCAGCATAAGTACTTTTCGTAAGAAAGTCATTTGCAAGCCTCCAAATAGAACTCCTGTAGCTTGTCAGCCTCAGTGGTGATATCGAAGCCGTGAGCGGCAATTTCTGCGCTGCGGTCGGTACGGGGGGTATTGCGCCTTTCGAGAATCGCGTCCACCCATGCCTCTGCCCCGGCTGACAGCGGCATAACCTCCACAAGCCCTTCGGTCAGGATACACTCCGGCGGAACCTTGTCAGAGATAATGCATGGCAGCCCCGAGGCCTGTGCTTCCACCATGGTAACGGGAAGCCCCTCATACAAAGACGGAAACGCAAATATATCCATGGCCTGCATCAGATCAGCAACATCGCTGCGGATGCCTAAAAAGCGGACATGATTTGAAATACCTAGCTCTTGCGCCTTTTCCTGTATCCTTGCCATATCCTCACCGCCGCCTACCAGCAAAAGAATGGCGTTCGGCTCTTTTTTCAGCAGCGTCGCGAAGATGTCAAGTAAGAACGGGTGGTTTTTCGGCTGATTGAAGCGTCCAACATGGCCAACGATGAATTCGTTTGCAAGCCCAAGCTCCCGTCGCTTTTCAGTGCGTTTTAACGGACTGTAGGTATAGGCTGAAG
>CAYNZG010000423.1:0-1054 GCA_964401525.1 uncultured Ruminiclostridium sp. | reverse complement strand
ACACACCGGAGCTCCTGCAGAAGCGGGTCATGGAGCAGGCGGAGTGGAAACTCCTGCCCCAGGCCGCGCAGATGGTATCCGAAGAGATCGGGAAAGGGAAGTAAGCAATGAATATCTATGAAAATCATGACCTGGCCGCCCTGCTGGCCGGGAATCCGTACCCCGGCCGCGGCATCGTCTTAGGGAAGACCGCAGACGGGACCAAGTCCGTGGTGGCCTACTTCATCATGGGCCGCAGCGAGAACAGCCGCAACCGGGTCTTCATCCAGGAGCCTGACGGCATCCGGACCGAGGCCCACGACCCCGCCAAGCTGGCGGACCCCAGCCTCATCATCTATCATCCCGTCCGCCAGGTGGGCCGGGGCCTGATCGTCACCAACGGCGACCAGACCGACACCATCCGGGACTTCATCGAAAAGGGCCTGACCTTCGAGCAGTCCCTGCGGACCCGGGAGTTCGAGCCGGACGGTCCCAACTGGACCCCCCGCATCTCCGGCCTGCTGGCCCCCGACGGCAGCTACAAGATGTCCATCCTGAAGAGTGCCGACGCGGAAGGCTCCGCCTGCGCCCGGTACTTCTATGAATACCCCGGTCTGAACGGCGTGGGCCACTTCATCCACACCTATGTGACCGACGGGGACCCCATCCCCACCTTCCAGGGTGAGCCTGAGCGGGTGGCCATCACCGGCACCATGGCGGAGTTCACCGAGCAGGTCTGGAACAGCCTCAACGAGGCCAACAAGATCTCCCTCTATGTGCGGTTCACCGACCTGGCCACCGGGGAGTTCGAGGAGACCATCCTCAACAAGAATCAGTAAAGAGGAGCGCGAAGCATGAAAGAACTGGAACTGAAATACGGCTGCAACCCCAATCAGAAGCCGGCCAGCATCTCCGTCAGCGACGGCAGAGACCTGCCCATCGAGATCCTGGGGGGCAAGCCCGGCTATATCAACCTCCTGGATGCCTTCAACTCCTGGCAGCTGGTGAAGGAGCTGAAGGAGGCTACGGGCCTTCCGGCTGCCGCTTCCTTCAAGCACGTCTCTCCCGCCGGGGC
>CAYNZG010000422.1:0-1060 GCA_964401525.1 uncultured Ruminiclostridium sp. | reverse complement strand
CTACATCATGGCATCACTCGGAGTGCTTTCCAAGACACACAGACAGGGAGCCATCCGACTTTTGGCAAAGAGTCTCAGAACAGAGCTGAAAGAAAAAGAACATGTAGTAAACAAGGCTGCATTTATCGAAGAGCTTCAGAGATTGTCAGCTGCACGCAAGGCAAAGGAGGAAGAAACCCAAAAGCACATCGAAGAGATGGAGGCTATGGGCTACGACCTTACGGACTACAAGGAGGCACTCGCAGAAAAAATCGGCGGAGCGACTAAGGAAGAAGTGGAGGCCGCAAAGGCAGAAACACTGCTCAACGACCGCAGTGTCAAGAAAGGTGCAGACCTTGTCGAAAACCACGAAAAGCAGACGGCTGTAAAGAGCAGCGACGCATACGAATACGATTCCGCACAGCATGTAATGAGAGGCTGCGGCGAGGTGGACGGCAGACCTAACTGCAATCATGAATGTTGGGCCTGCACGAGAACACATTGCCCGTACAGGGACAAAAATGCGAAAAGACCGCAGCAGTAAATAGCGATATTGCGAAAAGCAAAGCATATAAATTACGCTTGAAACTGTAAATCAAAGCCAAAAAGGCAAGAGTCGGGCAAGACCGACGGAAAGGATGAAAAGGAAAAGATATGTACCCAAGACTTATAGTTGACTTAAAGAAACTTAAAGGAAACCTCGATGCATGTGCAAAGCTTGTAAAAGAGGATGCAGGCTGCTCGCTTATGATCGTAACCAAGGGACTTTGTGCAGACAGCGAGATGTCACACATGGTAGCGGCACACCCTGCTGTTGATTTTATGGCGGACTCCCGTGTAGCAAATATAAAAACTTACGCAGATGAGGCAAGAGCAAACGGCAAGAAAACCGTTCTTTTGAGAATACCGATGCACTGCGAAGTGAGCGAGGTTGTGAAATATGTTGACCTGAGCTTTAACTCAGAACTTTCCACGATAAGACTTCTCAATGAAGAAGCGAAGAAAATAGGTGTTAAGCACAATATACTGCTTATGATAGATATGGGCGACCTCAGAGAGGGTATCTTCTATCAGAAAGAGG
>CAYNZG010000421.1:0-1064 GCA_964401525.1 uncultured Ruminiclostridium sp. | reverse complement strand
TTGTGTCTGCATACAAAAAGAACTACGGAACATCACAGAATGTACGAGTTGACATCAACCAGGAGTCGGGAGATATCAACGTATACATGAGAATGGACGTTGTGACGGATGATGACTTTGAAGACGATCTGACACAGATACCGTTGGAGGAGGCACTGGAAATCGATCCGAGATACGAAGTGGGAGATGTAGTCGAATATCAGGTAACACCGAGAGATTTCGGCAGAATCGCAGCTCAGACCGCCAAGCAGGTAGTGGTACAGAGAATCAGAGAAGCAGAACGTGGAATGGTATTCGATAACTTTATCAGCAGACAGGGCGAAATCGTGACCGGAACAGTGCAGAGAATCAGCAATGAAACGATGTTCGTCAATGTAGGAAACACAGAGGGTATCCTTTCACCGAACGAACAGGTGCCGGGCGAAAAATACAGTATAAATGACAGACTCAAGGTATACATCATGGATGTAAGAAAGAGCAACAAGGGACCGCAGGTATTCCTTTCCAGATCTCACCCGGGACTGGTAAAGAGATTGTTCGAGCTTGAGGTACCGGAAATCGAGGACGGAACCGTTGAAATCAAGGGAATAGCCAGAGAAGCAGGCTCCAGAACCAAGATGGCGGTTTACACAGAATTCGAAAATGTTGATCCTGTGGGTGCATGCGTCGGAACCAGAGGCAGCAGAGTACAGGCAATCGTAGACGAGCTGCACGGTGAAAAAATCGACATCATCACGTGGAGCGAGGATCCTAAGGTGCTCATCGCAAATGTACTCAGTCCGTCGAAGGTTGAAGAGGTAATCATCGCAGAGGACGGTGAAAAATCAGCTACGGTAGTGGTTCCGGATTATCAGCTTTCGCTGGCAATCGGTAAGGAAGGTCAGAACGTAAGACTTGCAGCAAGAGTAAGCGGCTGGAAGATAGACATTAAGAGCCACAGCCAGTACGAGGCAATGCAGGAGCAGCTTGAGGCTGCGAAAGAGCCTGCCGAGGAAAATTTCGAAGATAACGCAGACGATATCGTTTTCATAGATGATATACAGAGCGAGGAATAAACGGAGGCA
>CAYNZG010000420.1:0-1067 GCA_964401525.1 uncultured Ruminiclostridium sp. | reverse complement strand
GCCCCTCTGCCGGAGATCAAGGCGGGTGAGAGCGTGAAGCACGCCGCCTTTGGCCGCGGGCTGGTGGTGTCGGTGCGGCCTATGGGCGGCGACGCGCTGATTGAGGTGGCCTTTGACACAGTGGGCACCAAAAAGCTGATGCTGAAGGCCGCCATGCGCCATCTCACCCGGGAGTAAGGTGGATGTAAACTTCAGGTTGCGGCGTTTTTTCGCCGCCGCAAGCTGAAGTTGCTGGACATGGGGCGGTAGACTTGCTACAATACGCGGTAGGAGGTGGAGGAAATGGCAAAGCACGAATTCGGCATCATGGACGCGCCGCCGCTTCCCCACCACCGGTACGATGACTATGAGCCGTGGCGGTATCACTGCATTTCCGTGGAGGACGAGGCCATCGAGGTGCTGGCAGAGTGCGTCAGGGCGCTGCCCTGCTTCTGGCACACGCTGGACCGGCCGGAAACGGGGCTTGCGTACTGCGGCATCACGCTGATCCCGCCTGCGTCGCTGCCGGAACTGCTGGCGGCAGCCAGAACGGTGGCGGGCTGCTGGACGCTTGCGGCGCTTCTGGAAAAGGCCGCCGCCAAGGGGAAGTATGTGATCCACTTTGGACTGTGAAAGGAGCTTTAGCATATGATGAGAAGTTTTTTTGGCGTGATGCCGGTGTTGTTTGGTGTCTTTATTATTCTGTTTTTCGTTTTTTTCGGCGTCACCCTCATCAGGGGCATCAAAACCTGGAACAAAAATAACCACTCGCCCCGCCTGACGGTGGAGGCCACGGTGGTGGCCAAGCGGCAGAATACGGATGTGCACCATTACCACAACGCCGGAGATACCACCGGCGCACAGGGGATGCACACCTCTACGACCACCAGCTATTACGTCACCTTTCAGGTGGCCAGCGGCGACCGGATGGAGCTGCATATGGGTGGCCGCGACTATGCCCTGCTGGCCGAGGGTGACTTCGGCGCCCTGAGCTTTCAGGGCACCCGCTATCTGGGCTTTCAGCGCCACGGCAGCAAGACCTACGACTCCTCCGGCGGCGGCGACAGACGCGAACGCGCCTCGTGGGA
>CAYNZG010000419.1:0-1073 GCA_964401525.1 uncultured Ruminiclostridium sp. | reverse complement strand
GCGAACAGCCACGTCAGCACGGCGGGCAGGATGAAGCAGATCAGCACCAGACCCAGCCAGTCCATGCCGGTGATGGCGGCCTTTGTCCCGGCGGCGATGTCGTTGAGCCAGCCGGTGTATACGCCGATCTGTCCCACAAAGCCGCAGGTGCCCATACCGGAGGAGACAGGGGAACCGTTCATCTCCATCTTGAAAAGACAGGTGGCCAGCGGCCCCGTAACGGCAGAGGCCAGCGTGGGGGGAATCCAGATGCGGATGTTGCGCACGATGTTGCCCATTTGCAGCATACTGGTGCCGATGCCCTGCGCCACAAGGCCGCCCCAGCGGTTTTCCCGGAAGCTCATGACGGCGAAACCCACCATCTGGGCGCAGCAGCCGGCCACGGCCGCGCCGCCCGCCAGACCCGTCAGCCCCAGAGAGGCGCAGATGGCCGCAGAGGAGATGGGCAGCGTCAGCGCGATGCCGATGATGACGGACACCAGAATACCCATGAAGAAGGGCTGCAATTCCGTGGCCCACATGATGGCCTTGCCCACGGAGCTGGCGGCGGTGCCGATGGGACGAGCCACCAGCGCGGCAAAGCCGATGCCCAGCAGGATGGTGACGATGGGCGTTACCAGAATGTCGATCTTCGTCTCCTTGCTGACGGCCTTGCCCACCTCGGCGGCGAAAATCGCCACGAACAGCACCGCCAGAGGGCCGCCTGCGCCGCCCAGCACATTGGTGGCGAAGCCCACGGTGATCAGGGAGAACAGCACCAGGGGAGGCGCCTTCAGCGCGTTGCCGATGGCCACAGCCATGGCGGGACCCACCATCAGCGAGCACAGACCGCCGATGGTATAGCTGAGGACGATGTCACCCTGTTTGATGGTCAGGAATGCGTTGGTGAGAAAGCCGATGCCGAACTGCTTGCCGATGGTGTCCAGAATGGTGCCCACCAGCAGCGTGCAGAACAGACCCTGCGCCATGGCGGACATGGCATCGATAAAATAGCGCTTGGCGGAAAAGACGATGTTCTTCCGCGCCAGAAATGCTTTGACCTTTTCCATAATGTATACCTCATAGTCCCAAAA
>CAYNZG010000418.1:0-1075 GCA_964401525.1 uncultured Ruminiclostridium sp. | reverse complement strand
GTTTGCGATCAGGTTTGCGAAAAAACGGAAACCAGTTTGCGATTGATGAACACCAAGAAACATTGATAAAACAGGCTTTTTCTGAAAAAGCGCAAACTGAAATTGAAAATCAATCGCAAACCAAAACGCAAACTGAAAACCATGAAGTTGGCGATTTGGTTTGCGTTTTACAGGCCACCATCGACACGTTGCAAGGGCAGCTTGAAGTGAAAGACCGGCAGATTGAACAGCAGGCTCAGACCATTGCCCGGCTCACTGATGCGCTGGCTGTCGCACAGCAGACGGCGCAGGCTGCACAGGCGCTACATGCGGGGACAATTCAGAAGAAGCTTATAGAGGAAGTAGCAGAGTCGTTACCAGAGCAGATGCAGTTTGCCGAAAAGACAGAGGGAAAGAAAAAGGGCTTGTTTGGGATACTTTTCAGGAGATAAAAAGAAAAAGCGCCCTATAGGGCGCTTTTTCTGCGATTAGGTTTTGATGATAAGTTAGCCGATTTCGTCTGTCAAAAGGAATTTAACAGTTTTTTGTTCTGCACTAACTTCACAAATCATAGCATAGTAAGTTCGCTCAATGCGGATGCTTCCTGTATCGGTAATGCTGATAAGGATAAGAGAATTTTTTTCTTCATCGAGAACTACTGCAGATGTTCCGTCTGATACGATTCGGTATTCCTGAGGAAATTCTGCCGTCCAAGAGCCGAGCTTGAATATAAACATGTTGGGCATGTCTCCTTTTTTATAGTGGTGAGTAAAGTTAATTTCCAACGATTTTTCCGTTTCCGTTAAGGGAAGCAACGCGCTTTCCGCTTCGGAACAGCTTCCATTCTTTGGGGGTTCCATCATAACCGGTGTGTCCAGCAGTGTCTTTTTCTATGGTGTATCTACTATCCTTTTGACTTGTAAATTTTCCGGAGCTTTTATCTTTTGGGGTCTTCCCGTTTTTATCTTTGAACTGATCAAGGTCCACGGTATCGCTGGAGCCTTTTTCTTTTACAGTATTTGAAACATCTTTGGCAGCATCCTTGTAAATGTCAATGAAAAAGTGAGCCAGGCGTTCATGAATTTTTGAGCCACCA
>CAYNZG010000417.1:0-1083 GCA_964401525.1 uncultured Ruminiclostridium sp. | reverse complement strand
TGGAAAGGTTGTTGTACAGATTGGACAATAGGTTGGCAGTCCGCATATCTGCATCCTTGTTGTGAAGCTTTTCCATGATATTGATAGCCTTCTCACGCTTCTTAACAGCATTTCCATAATCCTTTTTCAACAGAAAACACTCTGCCTTATAATCCAATAGCAACGATTTATCACAAGGAGAATCCAGCTTGTATTCTTCCATAATGTAGCTGATTCTGTCCGTAAGCTTCGGCAGATAATCCGATACAAGGTACTTGTCCAGATAAGGGAACATATCCTGTAAAAACAGCAGGAAATATGCACCGTTATCCACAACAATCCGCTCCGACACACTGATAAGGGAAGCAATAATATTTTCCGGTCTGCGTAGCTCCAAGCCGTGTGCCAGACAGATGATATGAAGGCTGTCCAATATGGTCCGGCAGGAAGTTACTGTTGGTACGGTCTCAATGGCAATCACTTCCTGTAACAGCGGATGCAGGCTGATTTTTTTGTTATCGGTATCTTCGTTGATAAATCCGTACTTGATAAGGTGGTTTACATCTGCGAGGTTATCAAGTTTTAACCAGTTCTTAAAGCTGTTCTTCAATACTCCGGAAACCGGTAGCAGGGACAAGTTACGCAAGATGTTCAACCGGGAATCAGACAATTTACCAAGCTGTAATAGTTTGCGTAAATGCTCAATCATAATACCATCTGAGAAATCATTATCCTTATACAATTCCACATCTTCCCCGGAGGCAATATTCAGTCCACAGGTTTTCAGTTCTGCAAGCAGTTCTTCCGGCTCTATGCCACTGGCTGTCAGAGATAACGCAGATAGGCAAACAGTAAGAGTGTGGCAACCTACAGTCTGAATAATTTCTTTTACCACAGCTTCAGAACCCTTTGCAGAAGGGCAATGCTTATAAAACAGTTCTACAAGCTCTGTATCTGCGTCCATTTCGGAAATCTTTATCGTTTCATACTGTGAGATATTGCACCTGCTGGTAACTAGTATTTTACAATTCAATTTAATAAATTCCTTAAAGAAAGCATCCTCTTTTGGCAGGACATTGAAGTTATCAATGACAACCAGACTGT
>CAYNZG010000416.1:0-1085 GCA_964401525.1 uncultured Ruminiclostridium sp. | reverse complement strand
GAATAAAGAAGTCACTTCAACCACTTGAGGAGAGACTCGTCAAACATGATGAGAACAGAAAGGAGGTGCAAGAAAAACTGAAAGAGACGTACTCGAAGATAAGAGAAGACGCAGATTCACTGGAAGAGAAGATCAGCGGGAAAAATTAGTGAAGAGTCCAATCCAAAGGAAGAACAAATCTGTTCTTCTTCAGCCTCGTTGAGAAACTGAACGAAGGGGACAGTAATTTAGAAGCTCTCGTAGAGAAGGGCAAGGAAGTATATCAAGTGAACAGAAGTACGAAATCCGGGAACTTGATCCAGTAGATAGCTTTATTTGTTCATATGAACTTGAGATTTCTTTGGTTAAGGTAGAAAGGAACTCGATTTTGACAACACTGAATCTATCGTAAGGCAACTTCAAGAATTCCTCGAGAAATGAATCCATGACTGCTGCACAAGAGAAATTGATGGAGATTTGCAACCAAAGAAGGAAAGAGGCGGAGGAATTGGAAAAGAGGTGGTAAACTGGAAGAACTCTTTAAGGCTGAGGATGACCCATTCAGAGCGTTGTGAAGGTGGTCAAGGAGAAAATCGACAGTGAGAATCCTGATGAAGTGAAGGAGTTGACAACTAACCCTCCTTAAGGGCCAAAGGTATTCGTTGTATGGAGAGAACCCACTTGACAGAAATGATCTCAAAGTGGAGAAGGAGGCATCTCTGGAGCTCATCGATTTCGAAGAGAAGAAGCCAGCAAAATTTGGTTCTTTCATTCACAAAGAATGGAGAACTCTTGCTCTCCTTCACATTCTTCAGTGGGGACGAGGTGAGGGGTTTTGGAGGATGTTGACTCGCATTTTGAAGTGGAGGTGTGGGAGAAGGACAATGAAGAAACCTTTTCAAGGACACTCGCAAAAGAACTCACCCTTGGAAGCGATGAGCAGATATCCCTCAAAACCATATTCATAGCAAACACATCATACTCCCTGAAGATGAGAATTGTACACCAAGAAACAAGCACTCAATGGAGGAATGAGGCAGAGTTCATCACACCAAAGTTCAAGCATCTATGTATCTGGAAAGAATGCCCTGGAAACGTTAAAGCGA
>CAYNZG010000415.1:0-1089 GCA_964401525.1 uncultured Ruminiclostridium sp. | reverse complement strand
GCCTATGCAGAGTTCAAACAGACCTGGGGGATTTCCCTCAATCCCCAGCAGGAGGCGGCGGTGCAGGCGGTGGACGGCCCGGTGCTGCTGCTGGCCGTCCCCGGCAGCGGCAAGACCACGGTGCTCATCTGCCGCCTGGGCTACCTGGTCCTGGCCCGGAACATCCCGCCGGAGTCCATCCTCACCATGACCTACACCGTGGCCGCCACAAAGGACATGGCCCAGCGGTGCGCGGACCTGTTCGGCCCGGACCTGGCCCGTCGGCTGGAGTTCCGTACCATCAACGGCGTGTCCGCCCGGATCATCCGGGCCTACGAGCAGAGCCGGGGCCGGAAGGCCTTCGACCTGGTCAGCGACGAGCGGCGGCTCTCCGGCCTGGTGGGGGAGATCGCCCGGAAGTTCACCGGGGAGTTTGCCGCCGAGAGCACCGTGAAGACCCTCCGCACGGCCATCACCTACAGCAAGAACATGCAGCTGACCCAGGAGGAGATCGAGGCCCAGTGGGACGAGGAGCTTCCTGTGGGGAAGATCTACCGGGCCTACTGCGCGGCCCTGCGGGAGCGGGGCTGGATGGACTACGACGACCAGATGGTCTATGCCGCCCGCATCCTCCGGCAGTGCCCGGATATCTTGGAGGCCTTTCAGCGGAAGTACCGCTACCTCTGCGTGGACGAGGCCCAGGACACCTCCAAGATCCAGCACACCCTCATCCGGCTGCTGGCGGGGGCCCAGCCCAACCTGTTCATGGTGGGGGATGAGGACCAGAGCATCTACGGCTTCCGGGCGGCGTATCCGGCCGCGCTGATGGAGTTTGAAACGGTCTACCCCGGGGCGCGGGTTCTGCTCATGGAGCGGAACTACCGCTCCAACGCGGTCATCGTGGAGGCCGCCGGGGCCTTCATCCGCAAAAATAAGCAGCGCCGGGACAAGACCATGATCCCGGACCGTCCGCGGGGAGCGGACATCCAGGCCATCTGGGCCTATGGCCGGGCGGAGCAGTACAACTACCTGGTCACGGTGGCCCGGGACTGCGACCGGGAGACCGCCGTCCTCTACCGGAACAACGACAGCGCCCTGCCGCTGCTGGAC
>CAYNZG010000414.1:0-1094 GCA_964401525.1 uncultured Ruminiclostridium sp. | reverse complement strand
CACCGGTCGCCAAAATACGCGCCGGAGAGGATCGCACCTGCCGTCACCGCCTCGCTGACACCACCGGAGCGGGCCAGCGCCATCAGCACGATGCCCGCCGTGCCGATCACGCCGAAGGACGTGCCCAGCGCATAGGAGATCAGCGCCGTCAGCGCAAAGGCCACCAGCACAAACAGCTTCGGCGAGATGATCTGCACGCCGTAATAGATGAAAAACACGATGGTACCCGCACTGCGCCACAACGCCGTGATGGCCCCGATGAACACGAAGATGCGCAGCACGATCAGCACCTTGCGCCCCTCACGCCACGCCATGCCCCACATGGTCCGGAGGCTGTGTCCCTGCCGGTGACCCCGTGCGCCAAACAGCACTACCCCCAGCAGCAGCGCCCACAGGAAGGAAGCTCCTGTCACCAGACACACGCCCATGGCGCACAGAAACAGGGTGAAACAGAGTACCATACTCATTCCGCCCCCCGGATGGTCAGCGTCATCTGGCAGCACAGCCGGTCCAGGTCCTCATCGGTGCCGGCGTTCAGCCGCAGCTTGCCGCCGCAGCGGCGGCAGACCAGATCCACCGCGTCCCGGTGCACCTCGATGCCATAGCCGGTGCTGCCGCAGGTGCAGCGGATGCCGTCCCGTGCGGCGATGTCCTTCAGCTCAGAGAGCACCTCGTACATAATCACATTATCGGTGAAGGCATCCTTCTCCTCGCACTTCTCCTTCTCCGCCCGGATGGCCAGCTCCTCCATGGCGCTCTGCACCTGGGCGGTGTCCCCGGCGTAGCAGCAAAGCTGCCGTGTCTCCGGGCAGGCAAGACCCACGCCCCGCCCCGTCAGGATGGCCTGTGCGTCCACCTCCGCCTGATGGGTGCCGCCGCACAGACCGCAGGGCACCCACAGCCGGAATTTCAGTCCGTCCGTCTGCACCTCCAGCTCGCTTCCGCCGCACTCGCACCCGATCCGGGCCGCTGCGGCCTGCAAGGCAAAGGCACTGCGGCTGCCCAGCACCGCCTTTCCACACTTGGGGCAGATATATCCAAAGCTGCGCATTTCCTCCATGACACATTCTCCTCATTCTATGTTCTGTCATTGT
>CAYNZG010000413.1:0-1098 GCA_964401525.1 uncultured Ruminiclostridium sp. | reverse complement strand
TCCATGCCCGGCATGATGGACACCATCCTGAACCTGGGCCTGAACGACACCGTGGTGGAGGGCTTCGCCGCCTTTACCGGCAACCCCCGTTTTGCCTACGACTCCTACCGCCGCTTCATCCAGATGTTCTCCGACGTGGTCATGGAGCTGTCCAAGAAGCGGTTTGAAGAGATCATCGACGACGTGAAGGAAAAGAAGGGCGTCAAGCAGGACGTAGAGCTGGACACCGAGGACATGAAGGACCTGGTGGTCCGCTTCAAGGCCTTCTACAAGCAGGAGAAGGGCGAGGACTTTCCCCAGGACCCCAAGACCCAGCTCATGGAAGCCGTCCGCGCCGTGTTCCGCTCCTGGGATAACCCCCGCGCCAACGTCTACCGCCGGATGAATGAGATCCCCTATAGCTGGGGCACCGCCGTCAACGTCCAGTCCATGGTCTTTGGCAACTCCGGCAACACCTCCGGCACCGGCGTCGCCTTCACCCGCAACCCCGCCACCGGCGAGAAGGCCCTCTTTGGCGAGTACCTCATCAACGCCCAGGGCGAGGACGTGGTGGCCGGTGTCCGCACCCCCTCCCCCATCTCCGCCCTGAAGGAAGAGATGCCCGCCGTCTACGACGAGTTCGTCTCCATCGCAGATCGGCTGGAAAAGCACTATAAAGATATGCAGGACATGGAGTTCACCATTGAAAACGGCAAGCTCTACATGCTCCAGACCCGCAACGGCAAGCGCACCGCCGCCGCTGCCCTGAAGATCGCCGTGGACCTGGTGGACGAAGGAGAGATCACCGAGGAGGAAGCCGTCCTCCGGGTGGAGCCCAACCAGCTGGACGCACTGCTCCACCCCACCTTCGACCCCGAGGCCCTGGCCAAGGCCGCCGTCATCGGCAAGGGTCTGGCCGCCTCCCCCGGCGCTGCCGCCGGTCAGGTGGTCTTCACCGCTGAGGATGCCAAGGCCTGGGCCGAGCAGGGCAAGAAGGTCATCCTGGTCCGCCTGGAGACCTCCCCCGAGGACATCGAAGGCATGCAGGTCTCCCAGGGCATCCTGACTGTCCGCGGCGGCATGACCTCTCACGCAGCCGTGGTGGCCCGTGGTATGGGC
>CAYNZG010000412.1:0-1101 GCA_964401525.1 uncultured Ruminiclostridium sp. | reverse complement strand
TCTGCGATCACAGGGACGACGATGATTTCGGAGGAGATCGACATGTAGATTCTCCCATCAACAACAAACGTGACATTTCTTCTCTTGCTGTTGAGTAACCACGTTTGTGGGTTTGTTGTTTCGTTTCCTCCATACGTGTTGAGTTTGTTAATCAATTCAGGAGTCAGGTTTGATGCTTGTTCGTTGTTGTCGACAAAAGATGTGTTGCCTTGTATGTTGCAGCAAGCTTTATTTGATGTGCCGTTTACCCAGAAATTGTGTGTTGCGTTAGACGATTGCATAAGTCCTACTATGCCTCCAGCCCGAATATTGGTTGGACTCGCGTTCTCGTGGCTTATTTTCCCGGCGTTCAAACAGTTCTCAATCGTATTCGAATCCCAGCAATACCCAACAATTCCTCCAACGTATAATACATTAATGTTATTGGAGTTGCCATAAATTGTTTCCCCATAGTTCATGCAATTGATGTAATGGCACTCCCTTCCGACATTCGCATGGCAAATACCCGAAAGTCCTCCCATAAACGCATAATTATTAACTGTTCCTTGGATAGCAATGTCCCCATAATTGACAACATTCTTTGTGATGCATTCACTGCTCTCAGCATCACATGTACCATGGAATGCCCCGATATATACTTCGCCTGATATTATCCCATCGAACAAAACGCTCCCCATGTTCACACTGTTCTCGATTATGCATGGATTCTCGTTGGCTCGGCAGTTCCCAAAGAAGGCAGAGGTATAAGACCAGGAACCTAATGAATAATTGCTGCTGAACGAATTAGATGAGTCCAAAACAAGGTTCCGGATCGTTGCCCCTTGTTTGGAATACCCAAATAGCCCAACAGATCGCTCATCTGAAGCGATATTCAAATTGCTGATCACATGTCCTCTCCCATCGAAAACACCGTTGAACATGGGCACAGAATAATCAGAGTCGTTGCCGTTGTATATGCCGATCGGGTCGAAGCTAGCATTGGTCATGTCAATGTCGCTCGTGAGATAGACGGTTTGGTTGTCGTATTGAGAGCTACCGTCATTGACACTCTTGGCGAAGTTCAATAAATCGGATGCATTTCCTATTAGGACCATGTTAGGA
>CAYNZG010000411.1:0-1112 GCA_964401525.1 uncultured Ruminiclostridium sp. | reverse complement strand
CCACAACGCCGAGACGGTGGACATGGCCCTGGGCTGCTCCACCAACACCATGCTCCACCTGCCCGCCATCGCCCACGAGTGCGGCATCGAGATCTCCTTCGACATGTCCAACGAGATCTCCGACAAGACCCCCAACCTCTGCCACCTGGCTCCCGCCGGGAACACCTATATGGAGGATCTGGAGCGGGCCGGCGGTGTCTACGCCGTCATGAAGGAGCTGACCAAGAAGGACCTGCTGGACACCTCCCTCATCACCTGCACCGGCAAGACCATCGCCGAGAACCTGGAGGGCGTGGTGAACCGGAACCCCGAGATCATCCGTCCCATCGAAAACCCCTACACCCAGACCGGCGGCATCGCCGTGCTGAAGGGCAACCTGGCTCCCGACGGCTGCGTGGTCAAGCAGTCCGCCGTGGCCCCTGAGATGATGGTCCACGAAGGCCCCGCCCGCGTCTTCGACAGCGAGGAGGACTGCATCAACGCCATCTACGCCGGGAAGATCGTGGCCGGTGACGTGGTCATCATCCGCTACGAAGGCCCCAAGGGCGGCCCCGGCATGCGCGAGATGCTCAACCCCACCTCCGCCATCGCCGGTATGGGTCTGGACAAGGAAGTGGCCCTCATCACCGACGGCCGGTTCTCCGGCGCCACCCGCGGTGCCTCCATCGGCCACGTCTCCCCCGAGGCAGCCAGCGGCGGCAACATCGGCCTGGTCCAGGAGGGCGACATCATCGCCATCAACATCCCCGAGCACACCATCTCCATGAAGGTCAGCGACCAGGAGCTGGAGGCCCGTCGGGCCGCTTGGGTCTGCCCCGAGCCCAAGGTCAAGACCGGCTATCTGGCCAGATATGCCAAGATGGTCTCCTCCGCCGACAAGGGCGCGATCCTGGAAGTGTAAGCAAACGTCACGCCTCCCGGCTGGGGGAGGCTTTGAGAGATCCTATCACGTTACATTTCATACCGAAAGGATGGTTTATCAATGTTAGACATCAAGATCGAAAGAACTACCGCCCCGAAGGAAAAGCCCACCGGCAAGCTGGGCTTCGGCAAGGTCTTCACCGACCATATGTTCATCATGAACTACACCAACGGCAAGGGCTGGCACGATC
>CAYNZG010000410.1:0-1115 GCA_964401525.1 uncultured Ruminiclostridium sp. | reverse complement strand
ATCCTGCTGCCTATACCCATACCTCTGTGGCCATTCTGGATGCAGTCAAGGCCGTGTCGCTGCCCACCGTGGAGGTGCATATCTCCGATGTCAGCCAGCGGGAGGACTTCCGGCAGGTGAGCTACATCCGGCAGGCCTGCGTCAGGACCATCTCAGGCCACGGCTTTCAGGGCTATCTGGAGGCCATGGAGCATCTGCTCCAGCTGAAAAATGCATAAACCCATCACAACACAAAGAACGGCAAAGGAGGAGGTCCTTTGCCGTTCTTTGTGTGCGACTGTCGAAAAAACTATGAAAGAGCGTTTTGTGACTGAGCAGCGGGGAATGTGTGCAAGGGGTTAAGACCCCTTGCGCGTTCAATAAAACCGGTTTTTCAAACTTTAAAAGTTTGAAAAACCGCACACAGCGGGGCAAAAAAGATTTTTGCCCCACTGTGTGTTCAGATCAGGATTCCCTCGCAGTGGTCGATCTCATGCTGGATGATCTCCGCCGTCCAGCCGGTGAAGGTCTTCAGGCGGGTCTGGAACTTCTCGTTCTGCCACTGCACCTTGATGCTCTGGAACCGCTTCGTCTTCCGGGACCCGGTGAGGGAGAGGCAGCCCTCCTCCGCCTCGTAGGGGCCGGACTGCTTGACGATGACGGGGTTGAACATGACCATGTAGGTCCCCTCGTTGTCGAAGGCGATGATGCGCTTGTTCACGCCGATCATGTTGGCGGCCATGCCTACGCAGCCGTCCTTGTGAGCGGTGAGGGTCTCTAACAGGTCCTGGGCGATGGACAGGTCCTCCGGCGTGGCCGCCTCGGCCTTTTGGGCCAGGAAGGCCTCGTCTTTGCAAATATCACGGATCATGGTGTGTCCTCCTTTTTTTCACGGTTTCTCTCCTGATAGGCGGTGCCCCAGTCGGCCATGGCATCCAGCACGGGGCGAACGCTGCTGCCCAATTCGGTCAGGGTGTACTCCACCCGGGGCGGCACCTCGGCGTAGACCTTGCGGGTGAGGAGGCCTTTCGCCTCCATGTCCCGCAGCTGGGTGGTCAGCACCTTTTGGGACACCGTCCCAATGGACTTTTTCAGTTCGCCGAAGCGCTTGGTGCCGTCCATCAGATCCCGCAGGA
>CAYNZG010000409.1:0-1134 GCA_964401525.1 uncultured Ruminiclostridium sp. | reverse complement strand
TTTCCATTCTCATTCGATACTCTTTTCATTCAATAACCACCATAAACCAAATAAATTCCTTTCCTCACCCTTTAATGAAGTGATGGCTCTGGACACAGACAGCGGCAATACCATCAACGACCTCGACAAGCAGATCGAGAAGCTCTGGAGGTTCGAGCTGATCTCCGAGAACGAAGTGAGGCTCCTCTGCGACAAGGCTCGCGAGATCTTCATATCCGAAGGGAACGTCCAACGTGTTGACCTTCCTATCACTGTAAACATCTTTTCCTATTCATGTAGTTTCATCCATTGTTGGGGCTTATTTTCAGATTTGCGGGGACATCCACGGACAGTTCCACGACCTGCTGGAGCTGTTCCGGTGCGGCGGGGACGTGCGGCGCGGGGAGGCGAACTACCTCTTCCTGGGGGACTTTGTGGACCGGGGCTTTGGGAGCGTGGAGACGATCCTGCTGCTGATCGCGCTCAAGGTGCGGTACCCGGACCGGATCACGCTGCTGCGGGGGAACCACGAGAGCAGGCAGATCACGCAGACGTACGGGTTCTACGACGAGTGCGTGCGCAAGTTCGGGGACGCCAACGTGTGGCGGTACTGCACGGAGCTCTTCGACTACATGGCGCTGGCGGCGCTCGTGGACGGCGAGATCTTCTGCGTGCACGGGGGGCTCTCCGCGAGCGTCGACGACCTCAACGACATCCGCGCGCTCGACCGCAAGCAGGAGGTGCCGCACGACGGCCCCATGTGCGAGCTCCTGTGGTCCGACCCCGACGACACCGTGGCGGAGTGGGGCGTCTCGCCTCGCGGGGCGGGGCTCCTCTTCGGGGAGAAGGCCGTCCAGAAGTTCAACCAGAAGAACCGCATAAAGCTCATCTGCCGCGCGCACCAGCTCGTGCAGGAGGGCTTCCAGTTCCTCTTCAACGAGGCCCTCGTCACGGTCTGGTCCGCCCCGAACTACTGCTACCGCTGCGGGAACGTGGCGTCCATCCTGTCGATCAACAGCGCAGGCGAGAAGCACTTTACGATATTCAATGCTGCCCCTGATGTAAATACATATTATTCTTATCCTTATTCTTATTCAAATCCAAATTCGTGTTCGTAATTGTAACCATATTCATTTTTTTTTAAATATATATAGG
>CAYNZG010000408.1:0-1138 GCA_964401525.1 uncultured Ruminiclostridium sp. | reverse complement strand
AAAACGAGAAAGGATCTGGAAACAATGACTCCTAAGAAAATCGCGGTTCTGGGCGGCGGCAACGGCGCACACACCATGGCAGCTGAGCTGGCACTGAAGGGCCACACTGTCAACCTGTACGAGATGCCCCAGTTCAAGCACAACATGAAGAAGGTCTTCGAGACTCAGACCATCTACCTGCAGGGCAACATCAAGGAGCTGCAGGGCCCCGTGAAGCTGAACATGGTCACCGACGACATCGCCGCTGCCGTGGAAGGCTGCCACTACATCTGCATCGTGGCTCCCGCATTCTCCCACCTGGGCTATGCAAAGCTGCTGAAGGGCCACGTCCACAAGGATCAGATCATCGTCACCTATCCCGGCGCATTCTCCGCACTGGTTCTGAAGAACGTCCTGGGTGAGGAAGACTGCCCCATCTTCGCAGATGCCAACAACCTGCCCTACGACGCACGTCTGGTGGAAAAGGGCTCCGACACCGTCAACGTGTTCGGCCGCAACCCCATCAACATTGCTTTCCTGCCTGCTGAAAAGGGTCCCGAGCTGATCGACGAGATGCGTGAGGATCTGTTCCCCTTCGAGAAGGTCTACACCGACGTTCTGGAGTGCGGCCTGGCAATCGTGAACCCCGACTGGCACGCTGGCCCCGTCCTGTTCAACATCTCCAACATCGAGCGTCCTCAGGTGAGCTTCTATCTGTATGAGCACGGCTGGACTCCCTCTGCCTGCCGCCTGAACATCGCTATGGACAAGGAGCGTAAGGCTCTGGGCAACGTCCTGGGCTACAACCTGCGCCCCATGGAAGACTTCGCTGGCCGTCCCGAGGGCTACGAGTGGACCTGGGAAGACCTGTACAAGGAAGGCCACGGCTCCATCGGCCTGACCCCCATCTGCGGCCCCAACGACATCAACAGCCGTTACCTGACCGAGGACATCCCCTACGGCCTGGTGCCCTGGGCAGCAATCGCTGAGGTCGTCGGCGTTCCCATGCCTCTGACCAACGGCTTCATCGACATCATCAACACCGTCCACGAGAAGGACTGGCGTGCAGAGGGCTGCGGCCTGGATGAGCTGGGCATCGAAGGCATGGACAAGGATACCCTGCTGAAGTACGTGCGTACCGGCAAGAAGTAAGAACTTC
>CAYNZG010000407.1:0-1143 GCA_964401525.1 uncultured Ruminiclostridium sp. | reverse complement strand
CGGCACCCATTTTTGTCGGGTTTTGCTTTAGTCCTATTATAACAGGGGCATCAGCGTAGACTTCATACAACTCCCACTCCGGCTGCCGGTCGATGTATTCCTTGAAGTACCGCTGCTGGGCTTCAAAGGAGTTCGCCTGATCTTCCTTATCCGTGGAGACACGGCAGTAGCTTGCGACTTGGATCATTGTTTCTCACCTTCTTCTCTATCATCTCACAGCATCCGCTGTTTTTCGAATGTGCGAAGCTCAAAAGCTCTGCTTCCGCAAGCCCTCTTCCGCGCTGCGGTATTGCAGCTCCGTGAGCGTTCCGTCCTCCAGAAGAGCCAACAGCACAGCTTTCTGAAATTCATACAAAAATTCGGGAGCCGATTTCCCAGTGATTTTGTGGTCGTTCTCAACGGTTTTCAAGATGATCTCATCCATACTGCCAGCCCTCCTTTCTTCAAAGCTATGCGCGTAAACCTGATTTCTTGCCATGTCCTTCAGGCACCGTTCCTGCCCCCGACTGCTCCGGCGGCGCTCTTTCTGATGATCCAGCGCTTGGCTGAATGCAGCATCACACTGCGGAAGCGCGAGTTCTACGGCAGGTATTTTCGCCCCTTCTCTGTGCGGACCGTGTACTGCGACCGGCTTGATCCGAACACCGGAAAAACCTGCAAAGGGCAGGCTGCCAAAATCCTATATGAAAAAAATCGCCGCTGACGAGGGACGAACCCTCTATCAGCGATGTACAAAAGCCTATTCCATGCGGGTAGCCCGCTCTCCTACCGTTTATAAAAAGGCGGATTATCTGAGATGGAAAAGCGCGGCAGCGGATGCGCTGGAGCTGTACACGACGGGGAAGCTGTCCTATCAGGAGTAAATGCTGTCCTGACGTTTCCGACGAAAAAAGGACAGGATCAAGGCATATAATGTGCATCTTCCACAACGCAGCCTTGCTGCTTTTCAAGCAGTGTGGTAAAATAAATGACATGAAATTGGCAGGAAGTCCATGATGGAATGTATCCTGAATCAATTTGATACCCCGTTGCTGCGGTTCTCCGCCACCACGATACCTCTGAGCGGGAGATCAAAATACTCTGGCATGACGCGGAGCGCGTCGGTCAGCTGCCGCTGGATCTGACGCTGACGCCGGAGAGTCT
>CAYNZG010000406.1:0-1150 GCA_964401525.1 uncultured Ruminiclostridium sp. | reverse complement strand
GCCGCCGCGGCGGCAGGGAGAAAGTACAGCAGGTTGATGCCCTGGGCGGTGTGCTGGTCCAGCCCGGCAAAGGCGGTGAGATAGATGAGGAGCAGGGACCCGCCGCCGATGCCGAAGGCCGACAGGACCCCGGTGAGCAGTCCGGCGGCCAGAGGGAGCAGCCAGCTCATGCCGTCAGGGCGCTCCAGGCCCCGTAGAGGATGAGCAGAGCGAAGACCCGCTTGAGCCAGCGCACCGGGACCTTCTGAAAGATCTTCCCTCCCAGCCAGCCGCCCAGCAGCCCGCCCGCCAGATAGGGGAGGGCAGAGAGCAGGTCCAGGTTGCCCCGCCAGTAGTAGATGGCGGCGGAGAGGGCGCACAGAGGGAAGATGATGGCCACAGAGCAGGCGAAGGCCTTGCGCCGCTCCAGTCTGCACCGGGAGACCAGCAGCGGGACCAGCACCATCCCGCCGCCCCCGCCGAAGAAGCCATTGACCAGTCCGGCGGCGGCTCCGGCCGCCGCCGGGGGAAGCCAAGCGATCCGTTTCACAAAAAAGACCCTCCTCTGCCCAGGGAGCTGCCGCGGGCTTGCGGCGCTCCCTTAGTTTGGCAGGGGAGGGTGGATTTATACCTGGGTCAGGTCCCGGATGACGGCTCCGGCCAGCAGGAACCCCGCCACCGGCGGGACCCAGGGGGCGCTGGCGGGCACCGACCGCCGCCCGGGAGGCGGCGCCTCCTTCTGCTCCGTCTGGGCGGGCAGCTCCGGGGAGAAGACCACCTTGTGGTGGCGGATGCCCCGGGCCTTCAGCTCCTTGCGGAGGATGCGGGCCAGGGGACAGCCCTCGGTCTTAGAGATGTCCGCCACCCGGAACTGGGAGGGGTCCAGCTTGTTCCCGGTGCCCATGGAGGAGATGATGGGGATCTCCCGCCGGAGGGCGGTCTCGATGAGGTCCAGCTTGCAGGAGACCAGGTCGATGGCATCCACGATGTAGTCGTACCGGGTCCGGAAGAAGGTCTCCCGGCTGTCAGCCTCGTATTTCAGGGGGATCTGGTGGACCTGACAGGCGGGGTTGATGTCCAGCACCCGCCGGGCCAGGGCCTCGGTCTTGTCCAGCCCCACGGTGGAGTGGAGGGCCTGGAGCTGGCGGTTGATGTTGGACACGCCCACCTG
>CAYNZG010000405.1:0-1160 GCA_964401525.1 uncultured Ruminiclostridium sp. | reverse complement strand
GGCTTGATCAAGGTGATCACCGGCATTCGCAGATGCGGCAAATCCTATTTGCTCAACAACCTGTTTTATCACCACCTGCTGGACAGCGGCGTGGAAGCTGACCACATTATCCGCTTTGCTTTTGATTCGGCGGATGACCTCTACCTGATCGGCGAGAGCCTGATCCAGATCGAAAAAGAAAAGCGCGGCGTTGACCCCGAAAAATTCACGGCATATATCCGCGCAAGGGTGACCGGCGATGGGATGTATTATCTGCTGCTGGATGAGATACAGATGCTGGATTGCTTCGAGGCGGTTCTGAACGGATATCTGCGCAAAGAGAATATGGATGTTTTTGTGACAGGGAGCAATGCCAGACTCCTGTCAAAGGATATCGCGACCGAATTTGCAGGTCGTGGTGACGAAGTCCACATGTATCCCCTGAGCTTTGCGGAATTTATGTCCGTTTATCAGGGCGACAAATATATGGGCTTATCTGAGTATATGCTTTATGGCGGTATCCCTCTGGTCGTTATGCGCGATGGCGCCGGTGAAAAGGCGGCAGCTCTGCAAAACCTGTTCAGCGAGATCTATATCAGAGATATCTGCAAACGGAATCGAATCAGAAATGTTGATGAGCTGGAGGATCTGCTGAATATTCTGTCTTCTGCGATCGGCTCCCTGACCAATCCTGAGAAGCTCAAAAACACCTTCAGAACCGTGAAGAAGTCGAAGATCACCTCCAAGACGATCAAAAAATATCTGGATTGCTTTGAAGATTCCTTCCTGATCGCGTCGGCGCAGCGGTATGATATCCGAGGAAAGGCATACATCGAAACGCCGAAAAAATACTATTTCTCCGATCTCGGTCTGCGGAATGCGAGGATAAACTTCCGGCAGTTTGAGCAGACCCACGCAATGGAGAATGTGATTTATAACGAGCTGTGTATGCGCGGCTACAGCGTGGATGTCGGCGTTGTCACCGTTGCAGAAAAAGATTCGGAGGGCAAGGTCGCCCGCAAGCAGCTGGAGGTCGATTTTGTGTGTAACCTCGGCTCCTCCCGATATTACATTCAGTCTGCCTATTCGCTGCCTGACGAGGCAAAACGCACGCAGGAGATCAGACCGTTCCGAAAAATCGACGATTCCTTCAAAAAGATCGTCATCACCAAGGATATCGT
>CAYNZG010000404.1:0-1185 GCA_964401525.1 uncultured Ruminiclostridium sp. | reverse complement strand
TGGAGCAGACAGACCAGATCGTGGCGGTCTGCCACCTTTTTCATGATCTCCATGGTCAGCTGGTTGTGATCGCAGGCAATGTTGGCGTCGGAGTAGATGGGGGCGATCTCGTGCTGAGAGGGGGCCACCTCATTGTGCTTGGTCTTGGAGAGCACACCCAGTTCCCACAGCGTCTCGTCCAGATCCTTCATGTAGGCGGCGACCCGGGGCTTGATGGCACCGTAATAATGGTCATCCAGCTCCTGACCCCGGACGGGCTTGGCCCCGAACAGGGTCCGCCCCGTCATCCGCAGGTCCTTGCGCTGATCGTAGAGCTTCTTGTCCACCAGGAAGTATTCCTGCTCCGGGCCCACCTGGGCGATGACCCGCTTGCTCTCCGTGTCACCGAAGAGGCGCAGCAGGCGCAGGGCCTGACGGCTCACCTCGTCCATGGAGCGCAGGAGGGGCGTCTTTTTGTCCAGCGCGTGGCCGGAATAGGAGCAGAAAATGGTGGGGATGCAGAGGGAGCCCTCCTTGATAAAGGCAAAGGAGGTGGGGTCCCAGGCGGTGTAGCCCCGGGCCTCAAAGGTGGCCCGCAGACCGCCGGAGGGGAAGGAGGAGGCATCGGCCTCGCCCCGCACCAGATTCTTGCCGGAAAATTCCAGAATGGCCCGTCCGCCCTCGGCGGGGGCGATAAAGCTGTCATGCTTCTCCGCCGTGAAGCCTGTCATGGGCTGGAACCAGTGGGTGTAGTGGGTGCAGCCCCGCTCCACGGCCCAGGTCTTCATGGCCCCGGCGATCTCGTTGGCGGTGGACAGCTCCAAGGCGGCTCCGTCGGTCACACAGCGCTTCCACGCCCGGTAGCAGGCGTCGGACAGACGCTCCTTCATGGTCACCTCATTAAATACCTGACTGCCAAACAGTTCGGGCAATCTCATTTCACTCACAGTATTCCCTCCGTCCTGAAATTTTCTCATAACGATACTATCCTACCATAAATTAGATGAAAGGCAAGAAGAAGTTGGAGGATTTTCAAAAAAATATGTCCGAAAGTATAGCACCGCCACCCGGAACTGTCAAACCGTAAACTGCACAAATCTGCCCCCGGCGCGGGGATTTATTTTCGCCGTGCTTCAGGGCGGATTTTTGCGTTTTTTCGCCCTTGAGCATCTTTCAAATTCCGACAGCTTGTGCTATACTGAATCC
>CAYNZG010000403.1:0-1188 GCA_964401525.1 uncultured Ruminiclostridium sp. | reverse complement strand
TTATGTCCCACACTTTTAAAGGCGGCGTGCATCCCAATTACATGAAGGCACCGGAAGTTCCGATGACCGTAATTGCACCGCCCCCGCAAGTTGTTATCCCCATGGCACAGCACATAGGTGCACCGTGCAGCCCCACTGTGGTTGTTGGTGACTATGTGAAGATGGGGCAGGTAGTGGGTGCGAACCCCGCTCCTGTCTCCGCACCTGTACACGCCTCCGTTTCCGGTAAGGTCGTGGCTGTTGAGCCGAGACCCCACCCGCTCGGAGATATGGTGATGTCCGTTGTTATCGAGAATGACTATCAGGACACCCCGTGCACAGATCTCGCCCCGCTCACCGAAGAGCTGCTTAAGGATCCGGAAGCGATACTTGAACGCATCCGTGAGGCCGGTATCGTCGGTATGGGCGGCGCAATGTTCCCGACGGCGTTCAAGATCCGCAGCGGTCTGGGCAAGGTTGACACGCTTATCATCAACGGTGCTGAGTGTGAGCCGTACCTGAACGGTGACCACCTGACCATGAGAAATTATCCGGAGCAGCTGCTCCGCGGTATTGAGCTTGTCCGCATTGCCTCCGGCCTCGACAAGGCCTACTATGGCATTGAGGTCAACAAGCAGGATGCAATTGACATCCTCAATTCCCACGACCCTGCAAAGTACGGTGTTGAGATCGTACCCGAGGCCGTCAAGTACCCGCAGGGCGGTGAAAAGATGCAGGTTAAGGCAGTCACCGGCCGCGAGGTCAAGCCCGGTGGGATTCCCTCCTCCGTCGGCTGCAACGTTGTCAGCACCCGCACCGCATACGCTATCTATCAGGCCTGCTATGAGGGCAAGCCCGCTATTGAGCGTATTGTAACTGTCGCGGGCAGCGCCCTGCACGCACCGGTCAACGGCCTTTGCCGTGTCGGTACGCCGTTCGGCTACCTTGCAGAGCAGTGCGGCGGCTGGGCAAAGACCCCCAACAAGATCGTTCTCGGCGGCCCGATGATGGGCATCTGCGCAACTGACTTTGACGCACCCACGATAAAGGGTACGGCCGGCGTTCTGTTCTTCACTGAGGATGAGGATCGCCACGTTGAAGAGCCGACCTGCATCCGCTGCGGCAAGTGCATCTCTGTCTGCCCCATGAATCTGGAGCCTGTATTCATGTACATGTACTACAGCAAGGGCAACTACGAGATGATGGAGA
>CAYNZG010000402.1:0-1189 GCA_964401525.1 uncultured Ruminiclostridium sp. | reverse complement strand
GGCTACACCTTCAATTATTGGTGCAGCGACTCTGCGTTGAAGACACAATACACAGCCACCACAATGCCTGCTAAAAATGTTGCTCTTTATGCCAAGTGGACCATCAACCAGTACACCATCACATTCAACTCCAACGGCGGAAGTGCCTGTAGTGCCATTACCCAGAACTACGCTACGACCGTCACCCTTCCAGCACCCACGAAGACCGGCTACACCTTTGCTTACTGGTGCAGTGACTCTGCGTTAAAAACAAAGTACACAGCCACAACAATGCCTGCTGGAAACAAGGTGTTGTACGCCAAGTGGACAGTCAACAAGTACACCATCACTTTCAACACTAATGGTGGGACTGCCTGCAGTGCCATCACACAGAACTATAACACTGCTGTTACCCTTCCAACACCATCTAAGGCAAGCTACACCTTCGCTTACTGGAGCAAAGAAGCTTCGTTAAAGACAAGTTACTCCATCACAAATATGCCTGCCGAAAACATCACCCTCTACGCCAAGTGGATCAATTCTGTCTGCGTGATCAAGCTTACTGACCCAGATGATTCCAAATACAGCGAATTATTCACATGTGAGTGCAACGTCGCTGCGGAACTGCCAAAGCCCGAAAAGGACGGTCACACCTTCAATGGGTGGTATCAAACTGATAAAACTAATTTGATCAGTAAATACACACCCAAAGCAAATGGGACTGTTCTTCTCGCCAAGTACACGATCAACACGTACTATGTGAAGTTTGACACCGTTGGCGGCAATCCCATTGCGGACAAGGAGTGCAAGTACAACACCGCTGTCACCCTTCCCACGGGCGTGAAAGAAGGCCACACATTCACTAACTGGGTTGACGTCAAGAACGGAAACACTGTTTCTTCCATAAGTGCCATGCCCGCAAGCAATGTCACCCTCCGTGCTGTCTTCAGCCCTAACAAGTATACCACCACTCTATACACCGACAATGACAAGACTCCAGAGCGTACGTTTAGCACAACCTATGGAGAGAGAGTGACTCTTCCCAAGATTGACATCACTGGATACACCTTCAATGGGTGGTACAGCGACAGTGCCCGCACCAATAAAGCACAGTCCACTGAGTTCAGCATGCCTGCTAAGAACCTTGTGTACTATGCCAAGTACACGATCAACACGTACTATGTGAAGTTTGACACCGTTGGCGGCAATC
>CAYNZG010000401.1:0-1193 GCA_964401525.1 uncultured Ruminiclostridium sp. | reverse complement strand
GGTCCGAGATCCACAGGTAAATCCTATATTTACGAACAGATTTCTCCAAATAGTATTTTGGTCGCAGGTGGTCAGACTACAGTTGCGAATCTGTTTTATAACATGTCAAATAATCAGGTCGGTCTTGTTGGAATGTGGGATACGGTTGCATTCGATGAGGTTGCCGGAATTAAATTCAAGGATAAAGACGGCGTGCAGATCATGAAAGGTTATATGGCATCCGGGTCATTTTCCAGAGGAAAAGCAGAGATTCAGGCCAAAGCTTCCATGGTATTTGTCGGTAATATTAATGAGAGTGTAGAGACACTGTTAAAGACATCTTCCTTGTTTGATCCATTCCCACCAGAAATGGGTATGGATACGGCTTTCCTGGATCGTATGCATTCTTATATTCCAGGATGGGAAATTCCGAAGTATCGTCCGGATTTCTTTACGAATGACTATGGTTTTATCACGGACTATTTGTCAGAGTTTATCAGAGAATTTAGAAAAGATTCCTATGGAAATTTGATGGATAAGTATTTCAGATTAGGTAATAACCTAAATCAGCGTGATACTATCGCAGTTCGTAAAACGGTATCTGGTCTGATTAAACTGGTATATCCAGATGGAGAAATCAGCAAAGAAGAGATCCGAGAGATACTTGAAATCGCATTGGAGCTTCGTTGCCGTGTTAAGGAGCAGCTTAAAAAGATTGGTGGAATGGAATTTTATGATGTTAATTTCTCCTATATTGACAATGATGACTTTGGAGAAAATTATGTATCAGTTCCGGAGTCAGGCGGTGGCAAGTTGATTCCGGAAGGTATGGCAAAACCTGGCAGTGTTTATATGATCGGAAAATCTACTACAGGTATGGTTGGCTGCTATCACCTGGAAACACAGGTTATGCCGGGAAATGGAAAACTGACACTTACTGGCCTTGGTACAAGCTCTGTAATTAAGCAGGGACCAAATACTGCATTCAACTATCTGAAAGCAAATAGTAATGCAATTTCCGGTCAGATCAGTACGACTACAAAAGATTACATAATTGCATACCAGGATCTGCAGGGTATTCAGATGACACCAAACCTTGCGCTTACTACTTTAATTGCAATCTGCTCTGCAGCACTTGGGAAATCGACCCTTAGCAGTCTGGCAATTTTGGGTGATATTACCATCGGTGGAACACTTGTTAAAGTAGATAATCT
>CAYNZG010000400.1:0-1197 GCA_964401525.1 uncultured Ruminiclostridium sp. | reverse complement strand
CTTGTAGGTCCAGCCGGTCTGGTTGTAGCACTTGTCGCCGACAAAGCAGGTACTGTTGGGGGTAGGCTCGATGGGCTCGGAATAGCATCCTGTGTCGTTGTTGCACTTGGCGTTGAAGCACTTGTTTCCGAATTTGCTGCAATTCACAGGCGACTCGACACAGCACCCAACGGTGTTGTTGTTGGGCTTTAGGTTGATGCACTTGTTATCGTTGGGGCAGGTGTTGTGGGTAACAACGCAGCCGCCGGACGTCTTGTAGTCGGTGGTGCAGCCGATCGAATAGCAGTGTCCAGTCGACTTGTCGCAGGTAGGGCAGTAGCACTTGCCCTCGCAGCCGCAGAGGCCGTAGCACTTTGTGTCGCACGCCTCGAGACTCTCCGCCTTGCTGACGCAGGTCTCCTCGATGAGGTCGTCGAAGATGGTCGAGAGGGACTTGAAGTCGCTCACCTTGTACATGAGGGTCTTGCCCTGGATGGTGGAGGCGGTGGCCATCAGCTCCTTCTCGATGCACTTCCCGACGCCGACGGAGATGAGGATGGGGAGGCGGGTTGTGGTGGGGTAGAGCGCCCACTGGGTCCTGGCGCGGATGATGGAGCCCACGATCATGGCCTGCTTGCTGTTGTAAGTCTTGGTGCACTTGATAGTACCAGCGACGCACTCGTACTCGGCGCAGGTTTCTTTTCCGGAGCAAGTCTTTGTCTGAGAGTATTTGACGCACTTCTTCTCGTACTCGGCGCACTTCGTCGAATACTTTGTGCAGTCATCGCACGAGTACTCCGAGCAGTTATACTTGGTGCACTCGTTCTCCACGCATTTGTACTTGGAGCAGAGGCAGGGGACGGTCTTGTCCTGGACGATGGCGCCGTTATTAACGCTGCAGTCTGGGTACGCGAGCTCGCAGTACGAGGTGTCGCGGACGGCGCACTTGGTGGAGTCGCGTTTTATGCACTCCTTCTTGAGGCAGTTCGCGCCCCACTTGTTGTTCTTGCAGTGCTCGCACATATAGCGCTTGCACTTGGTGGTGTCGTCCGCGTACTGCGCGCAAACGTTTGTGTCTTTGTAGGTATAGCCCTTGTCGCAGGCATACTTTGTGCATCTCGTGCCGTTCTTTGTGCAGACAGGGGCGTAGTTCGCGCAAGGGGTGCCGCTCTTATCCCAGTTCTCACCGTCGGTGATGACCATGAGGATCTTCTCGGG
>CAYNZG010000399.1:0-1198 GCA_964401525.1 uncultured Ruminiclostridium sp. | reverse complement strand
ACAACTACCTGAACAACCACCCCCGTGTCATGATGCGCCGCGGCCGTTACACCAACGACCCCGAGAACATCGCACGTCAGGACAACATGGTCTCCATCAACGCTGCTCTGCAGATCGACCTGACCGGTCAGGTCGCAGCTGAGGCTGTCGGTCACATCCAGTGGTCCGGCACCGGCGGCGCTACCGACTATGCATACGGTGCATTCCACTCCAAGGGCGGCCGTGCTATGCTGTGCCAGATCTCCACTGCAAAGAAGGGCACCATCTCCCGTATCGCTCCCATCCTGGATCCCGGTTCCATCGTGTCCGTCTCCAGAAACATCACCGACATGGTCATCACCGAGTACGGCGTGGCAAAGCTGCGTGCCCGTACCGTCAAGCAGCGCGTCGAGAACCTGATCGCTGTTGCTCACCCCGACTTCCGCGCAGAGCTGCGTGCAGAAGCCAACAAGTATATGTACTACTAATCCTTCCGATTCGGAGTATATACATCTTTGTTTCGAAAAAGCCGTCGTGCCTTCCGCACGGCGGCTTTTTTTGTGTCCGTCCTGTAAGCATTTTGTAAACAATGGCGCAAAGTCATTGACATTCCGGAAGAAAGGATTACATTGTAATAGTAAGTTGGAAGTCGTACAAAGGACCGGTGTCCTTTCAGACGCAGGAAACCACCAAACAACGAGGCGAAACACATGAGAATGATGCTGGAACGGATGTTTATCGGGAGAGCGGGGATCGACCAACTGAATATTGCGGTCTTGGGCCTGAGCCTGTTTTGCTGGCTCGTGTCCCGTTTCCTGCCCGGCGGGCTGCTGCGGACGCTGTTTTACTATGCCTTCGTGCTGGCAGCGGGGGTCTGCATCTACCGGGCCCTGTCCCGGAACCTCCCCAAGCGGCAGGCAGAGAATCGGCAGTTTCTGGAGCGGGCCGGATGGTTCCGGCACTGCAGAGCCAGCTGGCAGACCAGAGCCGAGCAGAAGCGGCAGTATAAGATCTTCAAGTGCCCCTCCTGCGGCGTGAAGCTCCGGGTCCCGAGAGGGAAGGGGAAGATCCGCGTTACCTGCCGCCAGTGCGGTGCTAGCTTCGAGGAGAAGAGCTGAAAGGGTGCAAAAACAGGGCTTTTTGAGAAAAAACGAAAAAAGTCGAAAAAAATGAAAAATAGGGGTTGACTTTTCCGGAGAAGGGTGATATTATAACCAAG
>CAYNZG010000398.1:0-1199 GCA_964401525.1 uncultured Ruminiclostridium sp. | reverse complement strand
ATGGTCCCGCAGATTGTGCTGATGATCCCCCAGTATATGATGATGCAGAAGCTGAATCTGGTTGATACTTATGCCGCCGTGATTCTGCCGCAGATTTTCACCAATGTTTTTAATATTTTCCTGATGAAGCAATTTTTTGCGGGGATTCCGAAGGAATATGAGGAAGCGGCCAAAATTGATGGTGCGGGAACTTTGCGTATTTTCGTCTCCATCGTGCTTCCCCAGTCGAAATCCATTGTGGCCACCGTTTGCGTCATGTCCTTTCTGAGGGCTTGGAACAATTTTCTCTGGCCGCTTATCGTCATAAACAACCCTCAGAAGCAGGTGCTGACCGTTGGGTTGCAGACCCTTCAGGGGCAGTTTGTATCTGACTGGTCAGGCATTATGGCAGGTGCAACGATCACACTGCTTCCGATGCTGCTGATATACCTCGTAGCACAGAAGTACTTTGTCCAAAGCATCCAGTTGTCCGGAATTAAGTAAAGAGGAACACACCGCTTCGGCATGCGCAGAAGCGTCACTGCCCTGGCGGATAAATGGATCAAAACAAGGAGGAGCAAAATATGAGATTAGGTTGTGGAGCTTGGGTGTATTCCGCCCCCCGTTATCAGCCGCCCTATAATGAGGCGGTCCGAATCGTTGGTGAAATGGGATTCGGCGCAGTCGAATTGATCGCCTTCGAAGAAAAGGATCTGAACGAATACTATACGCCAGAGACGATTCGGAATCTTCGTGGAATTTATGAATCCTATGGAATGATTCTCAGTGAGTTTGCGGTATATACCCCCATGGTGGCCGACCTGGCCAATACAGACGCGCAGAAGCGGGAAAAGGCGTTTGCTGTCTTCCAGAAAGCAGTACAGGTAGCCAAAGCACTGGGTTCTCGGGCGGTCAATCTGGTTTCAAACTGGGTTCAGGATGTCAAGTGCCCTCACGATTATATGCCAAACTATATTACGCCGTTTGTCAAGGGTGTTGGTAAGGCATCGCCAAAGCTGAAAATGGAGATTCCGGCCCTCGACTATGCCAAGCTTTGGGACGACTACATGGTAACATTGAAGAGATGTCTTGATTACTGTGTAGAAAATGGCATGGATTTCTATATTGAAGGTCATGCTTACGCAATTGTCGGCGGCACCGGTGACATGCTGCGTATGTTTGACGTGATCGACTCCCCTCATCTGGGTATCAATTTTGAT
>CAYNZG010000397.1:0-1199 GCA_964401525.1 uncultured Ruminiclostridium sp. | reverse complement strand
ACCAAGTACGACATCATCTCCGAGCTGAAGCCCCACGGCAGCTTCCTGCTGAACTGCGAGTGGACGGAGGATCAGCTTGAGCAGCACGTCCCCGGCGATATCCTGCGCTACATCGCCGAGAACGACATCAAGTTCTACATCATTGATGCCAACAAGGAGTCTCAGGCGCTGGGTCTGGGCAACCGCTCCAACATGGTGTTGCAGGCCGCCTTCTTCAAGCTGGCCAACGTCATTCCCGTGGAGGATGCCGTGGCGCACATGAAGGCCGCTGTCAAGAAGACCTACGGTCTCAAGGGCGAGAAGATCGTCAACATGAACATCGCCGCCGTGGATGCCGGTATCAACGCGCTGGTGGAGGTCAAGGTGAAGCCCGAGTGGAAGAATCTCTCCGGCGCGGCCATCAAGCCCGCCGCAGACGACCTGCCCTACGTCATCAAGAACATCCTCGTGCCCATCAACGCCCAGAAGGGCGACGATCTGCCTGTCTCCGCCTTCAAGGGCATGGAGGACGGCACCATGCCGCTGGGCACCTCCCGCTATGAAAAGCGCGGCATCGCCACCCATCTGCCGGTGTGGGATGCCACCGAGTGCTTGCAGTGCAATATGTGCTCCTTCGTCTGCCCCCACGCCGTCATCCGTCCCTTCCTGCTGGACGAGGGCGAGGCTGCCAACGCCCCCGCCGGCCTTGTGATGACCGATGCCAAGGGCTCCCAGCTTGCCGGTATGAAGTACGCAATGGGCGTGTCTACGCTGGACTGCACAAGTTGCGGAAGCTGCGTCTCCTCCTGCCCCAAGAGCGGCAAGGCGCTGAAGATGGTGCCCGCACACGAGGTTTCTCTGGATCAGACCAACTGGGAGTACCTGTTCAATCTGCCTGTCAAGGGTGACAAGGTGGATAAGTTCAGCCTGAAGGGCAGCCAGTTCAAGCAGCCTCTGGTGGAGTTTAACGGCGCCTGCGCCGGCTGCGGCGAGACCCCCTACATCAAGCTGTTGACCCAGCTCTTTGGCGACAAGATGTATCTGGCCAACGCCACCGGCTGCACTCAGGCATGGGGCGCGGCAATGCCCTGCGTACCCTATTGCAAGAATCAGGAGGGCAAGGGCGTTGCATGGTCGAACTCTCTGTTTGAGAACAATGCCGAGTTCTCCTATGGTATGTGCCTGGCTGTCAAGCAGCTGCGCGACTGCGTCACCGGCTA
>CAYNZG010000396.1:0-1243 GCA_964401525.1 uncultured Ruminiclostridium sp. | reverse complement strand
TTCTGGGCATCCTGGGCGGCGTAGACCACTGCGCCCTTTCTGTGCTGTGCCATTTACTTCACCCTCCCTTACCCGATATTGGTGCGCCCACGCTTTAACCGTTTCCGCAAAGTCGCTTCTGAAACTCCAAGTTCCTTAGCCCAATCGGTAATAATCATGGTTTTTCCGTCAAATGTGAGTTTTCTATTGTTTCTGCGGTTGCGTGCCTGGACATACATTGTTGCCCAAGTGCAGTTCCCTGGGGAATATCCAGAATTGACATCTAGTCGTTCGATCGTAAGCTCGTCCTGATACCCATTTGCCATAGCCCAATCGTAGAAGTTTCTAAAATCATGCCATTCTGGGCAAACTGAAATGTTACGGAGCCCATAGTTTGAATATTCTTTGTTGTTTTTGTTTTCGCAGCGGTCTAACATATTCCTCCAGCAGTGATACAGACGGCTGCCATGCTGGCCGTGGGAAAAATTAAGTTTGGATGCGCACATTCTCCGAATACAGCCGCAGCTTTTTGTTGCGCCTGTTGCCAAGTTGTGCCCTAAAACTTCTACGTAATTGCCGCAGGAACACCGGCATTTGTACTTTCCTTGTTCTCCTAGCGAAGAAATACGCTCAATGACCGTCAATTTCCCAAAAACCTGACCAGATAAGTCTTTTTTGCAAGACATTGAAGTCCGCTCACGCCGCAAGCAACCGCACGATTGGGTATGACCAGAGCGGAGGTTTGCAGACCTTGTGACCGTAGCCCCTCCGCAATCGCATAAACACTCCCACATGATACCATTGCTGGTTCTGCGAATGTTTTTAACTGTCAATCGGCCGAATCGCATACCAGTAAGGTCAATAAATTTCGCCATTCCGAACCACCCTTCGCTTTTAATAATATATTCTGGCAAAACACTTGGACTTCCCCTACCTAGCCGGTCTTGCGGATGGAGGGTAGCACTTCGGAAGTGACCCACTTGCGGAAGGGCTTGGCTTCGGGCTTGTCCGAACGGAGAATGACATTGTACAGGCCGGATTCGCTGATGATGCTCATTTTCTGGTTGCCGCCAAGGGTATCGATTTGACCGACCCCCTTTTCGTCCTCATCGAGGCGGGCATAAACATCGGCAGCATTGCCAATAGAAAGAATGTTGCACACATCTTTCAGCACGAACCACGGTTCGCCGTCCTTCTGGATGGTTCTGACCTGGGATTCCTGATAGGTGAATACTTGCAATTCGTTCATAGGCTTCTCCTTTCA
>CAYNZG010000395.1:0-1244 GCA_964401525.1 uncultured Ruminiclostridium sp. | reverse complement strand
ATACCGACCTCGGTGCACTCGCCCATGTAGTTGGCGCGCAGGTCTTCCATGATGTCTTCGGGAGCACCCTGTGCCACGCCGACGATGTGCTCAGCAGCCCAAGTCATCTCAGGGCCCTGCTCCACGAACTTGGAAGCGGGAGCCTTGCACTGAGGACATTTCTCAGGAGCAGTGTCGCCTTCATGAACATAACCGCAAACGCCGCAAACATACTTAGCCATAAATATAACCTCCGTAACTTGCGCTGATCAAAGCGCATTTTTGATTTTTATTGTGGTGTGCTGTTGCCAGCTCGTTTTATCTGCCCTTATTGTACAGGATGCGCACCCATTTGTAAAGTTCTCTTCTTCACAGATTCTGTCTGCGATTTTCGTTGATATTTCTGTATCGGTTTCGTGACAAGGTCACTGATTCCTCAGTTCCTCCAGCAAAGTCTCCCGATCATAGAGGGCCGAGAGCACCGGAAGCATAGCGTTTGGGGTCAGATGCTCCGGCAGCCCCAGCCGCTTCAGCAGAGCCTGCCGCCGCTCCTTGCTCCCCTCGCCGCCGGTCAGGCCGCAGGCGAAGAGATCGGCCTTGGTCAGGGGCGGGCCGCTTGTCTCCTCCCCGTTTTCGGTGAGGATGGTGGCACCCGCCCGGCGGAGGGCGGCCTCCAGGATCTCTGGCCGCATCCCTTCCACCCCGAGCTTGCCCTCCTTGCCCGGCTTGCGCTTTCGTTTCTCCTTGCCGAAGAGGTCGGGGACATAGGCGTGCTTCACCTGCTCCTTAGGCAGCGCGCCCTTCAGATGGTTGCGGATGACAAAGCCCGCGCCGTCGCTGTCGGTGAGGACGATGAGCCCCCGCTTCTCCGCCACCCGGCGCAGCAAGGCCAGCTTCTCCTTGTCCTTAAAAATACCGAACCCGGAGGTCTCCAGGATCACCGTGTCCACCAGTTGGGACAGGGTGTTTTTGTCGTATCGGCCCTCCACCACGATGGCCTCTTTGATCTTCAGCATGGGACACCTCCCGCGGCCAGCTCCAGCAGTAGGCCGATGAGCAGTTCTTTGGCATCGGCCCCGGCCACAGACTTCATGGCTAAGTCCGTCTCGGCGCAGCGGGCCATGGCGCGCTTGCACCAGGCCAGGTCATGGCGGCGGGCCGCGTCGATGAGCTTGTCCGCCGGGTAGGCCGAGCGCATCCCCCACAGGTCCATGATCCAGCGGCTCCCCTGGCCGGTCTCCAGGGCGATGCGGGCGCTGTAGAGC
>CAYNZG010000394.1:0-1248 GCA_964401525.1 uncultured Ruminiclostridium sp. | reverse complement strand
CTTCCAGAACACCGTGACCGCCACCGGCCGCCTGTCCTCCACGGAGCCGAACCTGCAGAACATCCCCGTCCGCACGGAGTTAGGGGCCCAGATCCGCAAGATGTTCATCGCGCCGCCGGGCTGGGTCCTGGTGGACGCGGACTATTCCCAGATCGAGCTGCGGCTGCTAGCCCACATGGCAGGGGATGAGCACATGATCGACAGCTTCCTCTCCGGGGAGGATATCCACGCCCGGACGGCCTCCCAGGTCTTTGGGGTCCCGGTGGAGGAGGTCACCTCGGAGCTGCGCCGCCGGGCCAAGGCCGTGAACTTCGGTATCGTCTACGGCATCTCCGGGTTCTCTCTGGCCCAGGACATCGGGGTCACCCAGAAGGAGGCCCGGGACTATATGGAGCGATACCTGGCAACCTTTGCCGGGGTCCGGGAATATATGTACAACATCAAAAAGCAGGGCAAGGAGGACGGCTATGTGGCCACTCTCATGGGCCGCCGCCGCTGGCTGCCGGAGCTGCGCTCCTCCAACTTCAACCTCCGCTCCTTCGGCGAGCGGGTGGCGTTGAACATGCCCATCCAGGGCACCGCCGCCGATGTGATGAAGCTGGCCATGATCCGGGTGGCCGCCCGGCTGAAGGCCGAGGGCCTCCAGGCCAGACTGATCCTGCAGGTCCACGACGAACTGATCGTGGAGTGCCCTCAGGAGGAGCAGGAGACCGTGAAGACCCTCCTCCGGGAGGAGATGGAGGCTGCGGGGCAGTTCTCCGTGCCCCTGCTGGCCGATGCAGGCGCGGGGCAGAGCTGGGCCGAGGCCAAGGGCTGAGGCAGGAAAGGAGAAAACTGAATGAACTATAAACTGGTCCCCATGGACCGTTCCCATCTGGCTGGGGTGGCTGAGTTAGAGCGCCTGAGCTTCTCCACTCCCTGGAACGAGGCCATGCTGGAAGAGGAATTATATAACGACACCGCCTCCTTCATCGTGGCGGAGGGAGAGGACGGCACCGTCCTGGGTTATGCGGGTCTCCACGTGGTCCTGGACGAGGGCTACATCGACAACGTGGCCGTCCGGCCCTCCTGCCGTCGGCAGGGGATCGCAGACCGACTGCTGGATGTGTTCCTCCGCTTCGGCCAGGCGAACCTTGCCTTCCTGACCTTGGAGGTTCGCCCCTCCAACACCGCCGCTGTGGCCCTCTATGAAAAGAATGGGTTCCGGGAGGTGGGCCGCCGGAAAAACTACTATGACGACCCCAAGGA
>CAYNZG010000393.1:0-1254 GCA_964401525.1 uncultured Ruminiclostridium sp. | reverse complement strand
AGCTCATATGAGCATAGCCAAGGTGCCTGCCACGATAAGCGTCAGTCCCACCGCTGCTTTTTTTGACAGCCGCTCGTGAAATACCACATATGAAAACGCAATGGTCACAAGTATGCTGAGCTTGTCGATAGGCACGACAACGCTGGCAAGTCCGTCCTGAAGTGCTTTGTAATAGCACAGCCAGCTCCCGCCTGTCGCAAGTCCCGAAAGGCAGATAAAGCCAAGCTCCTTTTTAGGTATCCTTCGCAGCTTTGAGCCTTTGCCGCTTACAAACACCATTGCCCATGCCATAACGAGCACCACCGCTGTACGAATCGCAGTGCCGAGATTCGATTCCACGCCCTCGATACCGACTTTGCCGAGAATAGAGGTCAGTGCGGCGAATACGGCAGAGCCGCCGGCATACCACAGCCAGCTCATTCCCTGATGTGTCCCCTCTTGTCCGATCTTCTTTTCAATCATCATATAAGTGCCTGCACCTATCAGCACAACACCGATGAGCTTTGGCAGACTTATCGCCTCGTGCAGAAAAACAAACGCAAGCAATATAGTCAAAACCGTACTTGACTTATCTATCGGAACCACCTTGTTAATATCTCCGAGCTGCAAAGCCTTGAAATAGCACAGCCAGCTGCCGCCCGTCGCCAGCCCCGAAAGCACGAGAAACAGCAGTGTTCTGCCGTCTATATCGCCTATTTGTCCCTGCGAACCGACTATGAAAACCATCACCCACGAAAAAGCCAAAACGACAACGGTACGCACCGCCGTTGCTACTGTGGAGTCCGTTTCTCTGATTCCGCATTTAGCGAGAATCGAAGTCACACCCGCAAAGAAAGCCGAAGCAAACGCAAACACTATCCACATAAATTTCACCCCCGTATTCATATACAAATCGCAGCCTCCTTTATATCGCCTCACGCCTCATACAAAAGCGACTCGTTTTCTTTCTTCTTTCTCCTTTTAGTATATCCCTGATATGTAAAATCCACAAGTACGGCACTGTAAAAGAGATGTAATATTTTTCTTGACAAATTTCCGAAAAAAGCTTGCGATTTCAATTCTTTCCTTATCCTTACTGCATTGCTTTCACCTTTGCACTTCTGTTCACGATATGGTCGTTTACAGCAATAAAAGAAGACCCAGCCGACCGCTATGTTGTGCGGCAGGATGAATAAGCACTTACACATACCCTATTTCACATTTTTGTGAAAACACGGCTAATCTAAATTGTCATCTTAGTTTAGCCGTTTTTTC
>CAYNZG010000392.1:0-1256 GCA_964401525.1 uncultured Ruminiclostridium sp. | reverse complement strand
CAACACTCGGACCAGAAGAGTACTACTGAAAAGTAGTGCTCTTCTTTTTTGTTTACAGACCACCAAACTCAAGGCCTCTTGCAGGCGGCTTTGCCGCCGTCAAATCTTGCCTTGGGCAAGGGGGCCGGTGCGTCAGCACCGCTGCCCCCTTGCGTTCGAATCTCAACACTCGGACCAGAAGAGTACTACTGAAAAGTAGTGCTCTTCTTTTTTGTTTATGATCGGTGCGGCCCGCTTCCGCTAACGACAAAAAACGCATGGTTCTGACCCAATGGCAGTTTATATTTTGCCGCACCTGTGCTATACTCCTGGTATAGAATAGGAATTGCTTACATGATCGGGAGGGAGACCCATGACAGCTGGGGCGAGGTCGCGCCCGGCCAGTGGGGCACCTACCTCTCCCGGCAGGAGACCGTGCGCCCCGGGTTCGTGACCGCCTGCGCCATGCAATGGCAGCAGCTCCGGGAGGAGAATGCGCCGCTGCGCATGGTGTTGAACGGCCGCTTGCAGAGCGGCCCGGAGGACCTCTACGACAGCTTTTTGCTGCGGGAGCTGGCCATACCTGGCTGGCCCGCCGCATCGAAACGCTGATCCGCGCGGGCGTGCTGGACATCGTGCAGGAGGCCCCCGCAGAAGAACACAGCTATAGCCGGATCCTGCGCAAGCGCGGGACCTGACCGAATACACAAAGGAGCGTGATCGTGTGCAGCGCATCGAGAGACTTTTGACCGCGCCGTGTTACCTCATCGACCTGCTGCCCCGGCAGGTCCCAAAGGACTGCGGCGGGCAGTTCTTCGCCGTGGAGACCTACCTGCTGGACCACTATGACCGCCACAGCCTGAAGGACCGGTTCCTCCGCATCCTCCTGAAGCTGCTGTGCTACTACCCCGCCTCGGTCCACTGGGGCCGGTGGATCCGGCAGCCCTCCCCCGAGCAGCTGGCAGACATCGTGGAGACGATCTTTGCCGATCACTCCGGCTGGATGGACCTGCTGTTCCCGGAGCAGGACGCGCTGCTGCGACTGGAGTGGGACTGCCTGCACTTAGCGGTCTACGGTCCCGACGAGGAGATGCGCGGGCTGTTAGAACAGATCGCCCGGTCGGAGGGGATGTTCTTCCGTCCGGCCGCGGAATGACCGCCCCCGCACGGGGGCCAACACAAGACAGGAGAGAACGAAGATGATGAAACTACTTTTCGTGTGTCACGGCATTAGTTCCGCTTTTAAATAAAAAGTCTCAAATCGTCTTAAATACTTC
>CAYNZG010000391.1:0-1264 GCA_964401525.1 uncultured Ruminiclostridium sp. | reverse complement strand
ATATATGCGATAATCCTGAAGTCGGTTTGCAGGAATGCAAGGCCAGTAGTTTATTAGTTAATCGTTTAAAAAAGGAAGGATTTCAAACAGAACTGGGAGTTGGAAGCCTCCCTACAGCCTTTCGTGCGGAATGGAGCAATGGCACAGGAGGACCGAGTATTGGGCTTCTGTGCGAATACGATGCTTTGGAAGAAATCGGGCATGGGTGCGGACACCATTTGCAGGGTCCGGCTGTAATCGGTGCTGCAATTTCCCTAAAGAGGATCTTGAGGTCGGATACACCTTGTAGCATTGTGGTTTATGGTACACCAGCAGAAGAAACTGTAGGCGGCAAGGTCATTATGATGAATCATGGATGTATGCAGGATATCGATGTAGCACTGATGATGCATGCCAGTGGATCTGGAACGGGGGTCGATGATAATACTTTAGCCCTTACAGAGTATGAGTTATGTTATCATGGAATGAGCTCCCATGCTGCAATTCGACCGGAGGATGGCAGATCAGCACTGGATGCACTTCTTCTAGCACTTCATGGAATAGAGATATTGCGAGAACACGTACCCGATGATGTGCGTATACATTATGCCATTAGCAGTGGTGGAATGCCGGCTAATGTGGTACCGGATTATGCAGCAGCTAGAATAGTAGCAAGATCTTATATCAGAGAAGAATTAGAATCTGTGGTCAGAAGACTGGAAAAGATATTTGAAGGTGCTGCGATGATGACAGAGACTACCTGCGAAGCAAGGCGAATCAATAATCTGGATAACAGTATTTGCGTCAGAACTTTGCAGGAGCTTTTGATGAACAATGCACATATAGTAGGTGCACCGAAAATTTCTCCGCCGAGAAAGAAAACCGGATCCACTGACTTTGGGAATGTATGTCATCGAATTCCAGGTGCATGTATCAGAGTGTCCAGTGATGGTGAAAATCCACCTCCGGGACATTCCAGAGAGGCTGCTTTGCAAGGAAAAAGCGATGAGAATCACGCAGCGGTTATATACGCTGCAAAGATTCTGGCAGCGACAGTTTATGATATTGTAGAAAATTCGATGGTGATGGAAGCCATTAAAGCCGATTTTATAACAGAAAAGGAGCGGAAAAATTAGATTATGGATGTTTTAAAGCCGGCAGTAGCCGGAACTTTAGAATCTAGTGATATTCAAATTATGGTGGAGCCGGGTGCAGGAACCGTAGAGTTGGTCTTGGAAAGCAGTGTAATGAATCAGTATGGAATGCAGATTCAGAAGGTGATTAT
>CAYNZG010000390.1:0-1264 GCA_964401525.1 uncultured Ruminiclostridium sp. | reverse complement strand
CCCCCTCTTTCCGGCAAGAAAAAACCCACGGCGAGCCGTGGGTTTTTGTCTTATTCCGTTGTGCCAGGCAGAGGGATCGGCTCCCCCAAAAATCTGGGCTTCGGCTGGAGGAGGGCCGTGACAAAGTCCTTGTCCCGGGCCAGGACCTCCCGCAGCTCCCGGCCCACCTGCCCCGCGTCGTTCCGCGGCTCCGCCGCCACGCCCCAGGCCTCCAGGCCCAGAGCCTCGGCCAGGTAGAGGGCCCGGTACAGGTGATAGGCCTGGGTCACGATGACCACCCGCTCAGCCCCGAAAACATCCCGGGCGCGGCAGAGGCTGTCATAGGTGGAGAACCCCGCGTGGTCGGTGACGATGGCCTCGGCAGGGACCCCCTGGGCCTCCGCTTCGGCCCGCATGGTGCCCACCTCGTTGTAGTCCTCCCGGCTGTTGTCCCCGGACATGAGGAGCGCGCCGGACCACCCGGCCTCGTACAGCTCCACCGACCGCCGGATCCGGCTGGCCAGCATGATGGTGGGGCTGCCGTCGGGGTGGATGCCGCAGCCCAGCACCAGGACGCAGTCGATCCCCTCCGGGGGCGGGTCCGCCGGGTCCAAGATCCGGTCCCGGGTGGAGGCCGTCACATAGCCGCTGAGGCCAAAGGCCACTGCCGCCCCCAGCAGCGCCAGGCAGAGCAGGGGCAGCAGCCCCCGCTTCCACCAATGGCTCCGGCCGCTCATTTCTTGCGGTTCTCCAGGATGAGGACCGCCGCGATGAACACGACGCCGACGATCAGTCCGATCACCATTGCATATCATCCCTTTCAGACATACTAAAAACGCCAAAACTCGTCCTTGGACAGGCGGATACCCTCACCGGTCAGGCCCTCGCAGGGTATTCCTCACCTCAATGGGGTCCAGGAGCGGAGCCCCGGCGCTCTTTTCCCCCATTTTCTCCGGAGAAAATGGGGAGTTAGCAAAAAACGCTCAGTCGTCCATGCTGCCCAGGGCCTCTAAGAAGGCCTCCTCGTCCTCGTCATCATCCAGCACGCCGCGGGTGTAGGTCACCCGGACGGTGGTGCCGCTGAGCATGTCCTCCCGGCGGGCGGCCCAGCCCTTTTCCTCCATCTTGGCGATGCCTTCCTCCAGCTGCTTGGTGACATCCTCGATGTCGCTGCCGATATAGGTCACTTTCTTGACTTCCATGGTCCGTCCTCCTTAGTCCTGGTCCTGCTCCGCTGCCTGGATCATGATGGCGCACTCGATGCGCTTCTTGAACAGCTCGCAGC
>CAYNZG010000389.1:0-1267 GCA_964401525.1 uncultured Ruminiclostridium sp. | reverse complement strand
GTACCTACAACTGGCATGACCCGGAGACCAGCTTCCTGGAGGCCTGCCTCTCCCGGGGCGACCGTCGCCTGGCCGATGTCATCGAGACCGCCTGGAAGAACGGAGCCAAGTTCGACTCCTGGAGCGAGTACTTCAACCTCCAGACCTGGCTGGATGCCTTTGCCGCCAACGGCCTGGACCCCGCCTTCTACGCCAACCGGGTCCGTTCCAAAGAGGAGGTCCTGCCCTGGAACGTCATCTCCGACGGGGTCAAGACCAGCTACCTCTGGAAGGAGCGGGAGACCGCCTACGAAGGTGTCATCACCCCCGACTGCCGAGTGAAATGTTCCGGCTGCGGGGCCAACAAGCTGTGTGAAGGAGGGGTCTGCCATGGCTGATCAGCGCATTCTGTTTTCCAAGTCCGGCACCGCCAAGTACATCTCCCACCTGGACCTGATGCACACCATGGAGCGGGCCTTCCTGCGGGCGGGCATCACCATCCGCCACACTGCCGGGTTCCATCCCCATCCCTATGTCTCCATCCCTCTGCCGCTGCCTCTGGGCTTTTCCAGCCAGTGCGAGATCATGGAGTTCGGCCTGGAGAACGGAGCCACCATGGAGAGTCTGCCCGCCCAGATGAACCGGGCCCTGCCCGCCGGTATCGAGGTCCTGCGCTGCTATGAGGGCGGCCTGGCCTTTAAGAAGCTGGCCTATGTGCGGTATGAGATCAACCTGGAGTTCGACGCTCCCGTGGCAGAGCAGGCCGCAGAGAACTTCCAGTCCCTGCTGGCCCGGGAGAGCTTCGTGGTCAAGAAGCGGAGCAAGAAGGCCAAGAGCGGCTTCACCGAGGTGGACATCATCCCCCTGGTGGAGGCGGTGGAGGAGGTCCGGGCCGAAGGGACCTGGCTCTACCTGACCCTCTTGCTGAAGGCCCAGAATCCGGGCCTGAACCCCGATGTCCTCCTGCAGGGCTTCCGGGGGGAATATCCCGACCTGCCCGTTATCTACACCGCCTGCCACCGGCGGGAGATCCTCAACGAGGAAAAGATCCCCTATCGATAAGAGAAAAACAGCCGAAAGACGTTTGTCTTTCGGCTGTTTTATTTAGGCGGTCAAAAAAGAAGATAGGACAGCAACCTTTCCGGGCTTTCTCCCTCGCAGAGATCACACACGTTCCCGCGCGCCCAGCCGGTGGGCGCGCCATGGACAGCCTGCCGATCAAGAGCCGCAGGCACGATGGCAGGGGATGCGCCGCTGCCTAGCAGGTCTTTTCCCACCTCAACGGGGT
>CAYNZG010000388.1:0-1268 GCA_964401525.1 uncultured Ruminiclostridium sp. | reverse complement strand
TTAATGTAAAGCCGCATAAGGTTTTCAAACGCAGCGGTGCAGATCTTTACCTCGAAATACCGATTACCTTCGACCAGGCGGCACTCGGTGCGGAAATCGTCGTACCGACGCTCGAGGGCAAGGTTTCATACAAGGTTCCTGCGGGAACTCAGCCGGGAACGACTTTCAGACTCAAGGACAAAGGCGTTAAATATCCTAAGAGAGAGGCAAAGGGCGACCTTTATGTGAAGGTAAGCCTTGAAGTGCCGACAAAGCTCAGCCACAAGCAGAAAAAAGCAGTCGAGGCCATGGGCAAGGAGCTTACGGACGAGTGCTATCAGAAAAAGAGCAGCTTTAAGGAAAAATTTAAGGATATTTTCAGCTAAATTACGGCAAATTAAGGCAGAGCAGGGCAGAGCGAAAAGCACAACCCTGCTTTTGTTTTAGCAAAAAAATGAAATTTTTCTTGACTATACGGCAACTGTATACTTTAGAATAGAAATGTAGGCTATAAATTGTAAATAAAAATAAGAGGGAATAAATAGGAGAATAATCGAAAATGAAACTACCTTTTAAGACCAAACTTTTTTACGGTATAGGAAACACCTGTGACAACTCATTGTATATGCTGGCAGGAACCTATCTGCTGCTGTTTTTGACAACGGTGGCGGGTGTAAGTCCGGCAGTCGCAGGTGCGATTTGTGCGGCAGGCTCGGTGTGGGAGGCACTTTGTGCACCTATAGTCGGCTTTGAATCGGATCATGCGGTTACACGTTTCGGCAGAAGAAAGCCTTTCCTGCTTGCGGCTGCGATTCCGGTCGTTATAATCACGACCCTGCTCTTTACGGCTGTAGATCTTTCGCCGACGCTTAAGGTGCTGTACTACCTCGTGGCGGTGCTGCTGTTCTGGACCTGCTTTTCGTCCTTCTTCGTGCCGTATATGGCATGGGGCTCGGATTTGACGGACGATTACAACGAAAGAACTGTGCTGCGTTCGTTTTCGTATGTGTTCAATCAGGTCGGCATGTGTATCGGTATGGTGCTGCCGTCGATATTGGTTGACTATTTCGTGAGCAAGGGCAAAACGCTTGAAAGCTCGTGGTCGATGATCGGCTTGATAGTGGGCGTGTGCGGTGCGACGGCACTCTTTGTCTGTGCATGGTTCATCAAAAACGACGACGTAAAGAATTTCGTCAAGCCGAAGAAGGAGAGAGAAAACATAATCAGAGTTTACGCGGATATGTTCAAGGAATACTGGCAGCTTTTGAAAATGAAGCCGGTACAGCTCA
>CAYNZG010000387.1:0-1289 GCA_964401525.1 uncultured Ruminiclostridium sp. | reverse complement strand
CTACATCGTCTCCTTCGAGCTGCTGGAGGAAGCCCGTTGGATCGAATACTTAAAGACCACCGGCCGCATCGTCACCAACACCCAGAAGATGGAGCCCATGCCGGTCATCGCCGGTCTGGCCACCTATCCGGAGAACCTGGTGGAGAAGATGCAGGACAAGGGCATCCAGGTGGATGCCATGGACTGCCTGGCCCTGGCTGAGGAAGCCGGGTCCTCCAAGGCCGTGAACATGGTCCTCATGGGCCGCCTGTCCCACTACTTCCCGGACATCGCTCCGGAGGCTTGGCAGGCTTCCCTGGAGGCCAATGTCCCCGCAAAGGTCCTGGAACTGAACAAGAAGGCCTTTGCCCTGGGGCAGAAGGGATAACAAACGAAGAACGCGAAAACAGGCCGATGTCACCGTAGTGACATCGGCCTGTTTTATTGCGTTCGTTCGGTCAGGCCAGCAGGTCTGCCTTGTGGACGAGGATGGCCTCCGCTGCGGCGCAGGCGGGGCAGTCGCAGTACTTGGCACCGGCGGCCTTGCGCTCCCTGGCGTGGGCGGCGATGCCCTTGGCCTTGTCGGCCCCGAAGACCTTGGCTCCGGCCTCGGAGTCGGCAAAGGCGATGAGGCCGTCGATGGGCATGATGTCCTCTTCCAGCTCTGCGATGAGGGCGCGGGTCATCTCGGCCTCCCGGCTGCTGCCCAGGGCATCCAGCCAGGCCTGGGCGGCGGCCTTCAGCTCGGCGCAGCAGGAGGGCGCGGCCAGGAGGTTGTTGACGTTCTCCTGGGTCAGGGTCTTGATCGCTTCAGTCATACAGATCATCCTTTCCATTTTGATAGGAATATAATATACCAGAAAAAACGGGTTGTAAAGGGGAAAAAGCACCCCTTCCTCGTGAAGAGAAAGGGGTGCTTTGGAAACAAAGGGGAAGGGGCGTTAGGCCATTTTCTTCGCCCAGAACTTCTTGGCAGCCACCAGGGTGCAGATCATCAGCACGATGGCGATGGGCAGCGCAATGAAGGCGTTGGGGATGAACCCGGCGATGATGTAGCTGACGAAGCTCACGGCCGCCACGGTGATGGCGTAGGGGAGCTGCGTGGAGACGTGGCTCACGTGGTCGCACTGAGCACCGGCGGAAGCCATGATGGTGGTGTCGGAGATGGGGGAGCAGTGGTCACCGCAGACAGCACCGGCCATGCAGGCGGAGATGCAGACGATGGACAGGGGGTTGTCCATGGGGAAGACGCTCTGGACGATGGGGATCAGCATGCCGAAGGTGCCCCAGCTGGTGCCGGTGGCGAAGCC
>CAYNZG010000386.1:0-1290 GCA_964401525.1 uncultured Ruminiclostridium sp. | reverse complement strand
CCGGCTGCCCCCACCGCGGCTTCTTCTACACCCTGTCCAAGAACAAGAACTACGTGGTCACCGGCGATATCGGCTGCTACACGCTGGGCTTTGCGGCTCCTCTGAACTGCATGGACGTGTGCATCTGCATGGGCGGCGGCTTCTCCGCCGGCGCAGGTATGGCCAAGTCCTTCCAGCGCGAGGGTGTCACCGATAAGGTGGTGTTCGGCGTGATGGGCGACTCCACGTTCTTCCACTCCGGCATGACCGGCGCTGCCGAGATCATCTACAACAACGCCCGCATGATCCCCTGCGTGCTGGATAACCGCATCACCGGTATGACCGGCCACCAGGACAACCCCGGCTCCGGCTACACCCTGATGGGCGAAGAGGCCCCCATGCTGAGCGTGGAGAAGATCTTCGAGACCTATGGCTTCAACCCCGTGCTGACCGTGGATCCTCAGGATCTGGCCGCCATGAAGGAGACCGTGAACACCGCTGTTGCCGCTCTGAACGAGGGCAAGCACCCCGCCATCGTTACCCGCCGTCCCTGCCTGCTGATCAAGCGCGTGAAGCACGACACCGGTATGTGCGTGGTCAATACCGACAAGTGCGTGGGCTGCAAGAGCTGCCTGAAGGTTGGCTGCCCCGCCATCTCTCTGGAGAACGGCAAGGCCGTCATCGACCGTACCCAGTGCGTGGGCTGCACCGTCTGCGCCCAGGCCTGCCCCGTTGGTGCTATTGAAAAGGAGGAGAAGTAATCATGTCTAACGTGAAAAGCTGCCTGTTGGTGGGCGTCGGCGGTCAGGGTGCCATCCTGATCTCCAAGATCATGTCCAACGGCTTTATGAAGGCCGGTTACGATGTCAAGCAGAGCGAGGTTCACGGTATGGCCCAGCGCGGCGGTTCCGTGTCCACCCAGGTTCGCTGGGGCGAGAAGGTCTACGGCCCTGTGTTCGGTAAGGGCGAGGCCGACATCATGGTGGCGCTGGAGAAGATGGAAGCCGTGCGTTATGCCGAGTTCCTGAACCCCAACGGCGTGGCCGTCATCAACGACTATGCCATCAAGTCCACCACCATCGCCTCCGGCGCCGAGGAGTATCCCGAGGGCTGCATCGAGGCCATGCAGAAGACCTTTAAGACCATCGCCGTTCCCGCCAGCGACATCGCCATCGAGCTGGGCAACGCCAAGTGCATGAACGTGGTGCTGTTCGGTGCCATGTGCGATTCTCTGGGCTGCCCCGAGATCGACTGGGAGCAGATCGTGGCCGAGACCGTGCCCGCCAAGGTCAAGGAGCTGAACCTGAAGGC
>CAYNZG010000385.1:0-1296 GCA_964401525.1 uncultured Ruminiclostridium sp. | reverse complement strand
CTTGTGGCTGTAGGCCCCAGCCGCGTCACCGGTGGCTCCGGGATGCCGTGCCGCCAGCAGTCCCGGCTGGATCACGCCGCCCTGGGTGTAGCTGGTGAACTGATTGGTGTAGTCCGAAAGGGCATTGTTCCCCTTCAGGCCAACAGAACCGCTCATCTCTCCATCGTGGAACCCGTCGTTGGGCATATTCTGGTAGATCGAGGGGTTCACGCTGCCGTCATGGGTACCGCCGCCCAGCAGCTGTGCATAGGGGCCGTTGCGGAACTGCTCATAAATGCCCGTAAAGCCGCTGCTTTCATCGGTCTGCCCCCGTACCGTCCGGGGGTCCACGAAGTTATAATACAGGCTGGTGTCGGTGGCGTATTTTTCAATATCGTCATCCGTATAGCCAAGATACTGCTTCCACGAATTGGCAATGTTTGGCTGATTTCCCTGCACGTTGTAGCCGTAGCCCACGTCCGAGTTCCACGTCTCCCACCGGCCCGTCTTGTCGTTGTAATAAGTGTTGGCCTCGCTCTGGCCCGTGTACTGATACAGCAGCTGAGCCAACGCCAGATTCTGTTCGTGCAGATAATTTTTCGTGGCCGTGTCCGCTCCCTGCTGGGCCTGCTCGTTGGCCAGCATCTGCTGGCGGATCTTGTTGGCCTTGCTTCTCACGTTCATGGCCGTGGAATAGCCGTTGTTCCAGCCGGAACCCGCCTGATAGTTGGTAGCCTGATAATCCTCCAGCCACTTCCGCATATCATCTGCCGTCATGCCGCCGGAATTGGCACCCAATACGCTGTAGCCCGCGCCGTTGGCTCCGCCGGTGTAGCCCTGAGAATTCCGAATCGCCTCCGCCGCCGAATGGGCCGCGTCCATGCCCGCCTGATCGCCTGCTGCGTTGGCCTGCGCCCAGGCGGCTTTCAGCTCCGCGATCTTCTGCTGGAGACTGGCGTCCAGATTGGCGTTGTCCGCCGCGCTCAGGGTGCTGTTTCCGTTGGCCGTGCTGCTCTGCATATAGCTGTTGTTGCCGTTGGACAGCGAACTGTAGCTGTTGCCGCTGCTGCCGCCGGAATAGGCGCCGCTGGAGCTGGACGCACGTACCGCCTCCGCTGCCGCGTGGGCCTTTTCCATGGCCGCCGTGTCACCCGCCGCGTTGGCCGCTTCCCAGTCCTGCTTTGCCTTCAAAACCGCCGCCTGCTGTTCGGCGTTTAGATTCTGCTTGTCTGCGCTGCTCAATGTTGCCATTGCATTACCTCCTTATCTGTTTCCTGCTCCTCTGCACCCTGTAGGGGCGGGCCGATGTGCCCGCCC
>CAYNZG010000384.1:0-1301 GCA_964401525.1 uncultured Ruminiclostridium sp. | reverse complement strand
ACCGGCCGTGTGCGCACCTACGAGTCCATCGTCAAGGGCCACAACGTGCCCGCACCCGGTATCCCCGAGTCCTTCAAGGTCCTGGTCAAGGAGCTGCAGGCCCTGTGCCTGGACATCAAGGTCCTGGACGCCCAGGGCGAGGAGATCGAGCTGCGTGACGACGAGGAAGAGGGCTATCAGAATATCAACCAGATCCGGGACGACGACTACTATGAGCCCCGGAATGACTCCTACAACGAAGACGCCCAGTTCTCCGCCGCCGGTTTCACCTTCAAGGAAAGTGACGATGACGACGACCTGGCTGTCGGCGGCGGCATGACCCTGGAGACCGACGACGACTACGGCGACGGCCGGAACATGGAATAAACATAGGGAGGACGATGAATATATGAGTTATGCTGAGTTTGACGCCATTCGTATTGGCATCGCTTCCCCGGAGCAGATCCGTGAGTGGTCCTACGGCGAGGTCAAGAAGCCGGAGACCATCAACTACCGCACCCTGAAGCCTGAGCGGGACGGCCTGTTCTGCGAGCGCATCTTTGGCCCCACCAAGGACTGGGAGTGCCACTGCGGCAAGTATAAGAAGATCCGTTACAAGGGCAAGGTCTGCGACCGCTGCGGCGTGGAAGTGACCCGCTCCAACGTCCGCCGTGAGCGGATGGGCCACATCGAGCTGGCTGCCCCTGTTTCCCACATCTGGTACTTCAAGGGCATCCCCTCCCGCATGGGCCTGCTGCTGGACCTGTCCCCCCGTATCCTGGAGAAGGTCCTGTACTTCGCCGCCTATATCGTCACCGATCCCGGCTATGCCCCTCTGGCAAAGAACCAGATCCTGTCCGAGAAGGAGTATCGGGATCTGCGGGAGAAGTATGAGGACGATTTCGAGGCCGGTATGGGCGCAGAGGCTGTGAAGAAGCTGCTGGCCGACATCGACCTGGAGCAGCTCTCCGTCTCCCTCCGTGAGGAGCTGCAGCACGCTTCCGGCCAGAAGAAGGCCCGGATCGTCAAGCGGCTGGAAGTGGTGGACGCTTTCCGTCTCTCCGGCAACAAGCCCGAGTGGATGGTCATCGACGTTCTGCCCGTCATCCCCCCCGAGATCCGACCCATGGTCCAGCTGGACGGCGGCCGTTTCGCCACCTCTGACCTGAACGATCTGTACCGCCGCGTCATCAACCGCAACAACCGTCTGAAGCGCCTGATCCAGCTCAACGCCCCCGACATCATTGTGCGCAATGAGAAGCGTATGCTGCAGGAGGCGGTGGACGCCCTGATCGACAACGGCCGCCGCGGCCGTGCCGTCA
>CAYNZG010000383.1:0-1304 GCA_964401525.1 uncultured Ruminiclostridium sp. | reverse complement strand
CCCCCGGATGTTCTCCTTCAACAGCCCCTTCGGGGCCTGCCCCACCTGCACGGGGCTGGGCAGCCAGATGAAGGCGGACCCCCAGCTCATCATCCCCGACCCCAGCCGCTCCATCGCCGACGGGGCCATCGCCGTCTCTGGCTGGCAGAACGTGAAGGGGGACTCCATCGCCCGGATGTACTTCGAGGCCCTGGCCAAGAAGTATGCCTTCCAGCTCACCACCCCCTTCCGGGACCTCCCCGCCGAGGCCCAGGAGGTCATCCTCTACGGCACCAAGGGGGAGAAGCTCTCCCTGAGCTACGCCCGGGCCGACGGCAAGGGCACCTTCCAGCAGGCCTTCGAGGGCATCCTGAACAACGTGGAGCGCCGCTTTGCCGAGACCCAGTCCGATGCCTCCCGGAAGGACCTGGAGGAGTGCATGAGCCAGTGCCCCTGCCCCACCTGCCGGGGCCGCCGCCTGAAGAAGGAGGCCCTGGCCGTCACCGTGGGCGGGCTGAACATCGACGAATTCTGCGGCAAGCCCGTTAGCGATGCCCTGGCCTTCGTGGAAGCCCTGGACCTGCCGGAGACCCAGGCCCAGATCGCCCGGCAGATCCTGAAGGAGGTCAAGTCCCGCCTGGGCTTCCTGCAGAGCGTGGGCCTGTCCTACCTGACCCTCAACCGCCAGGCGGGGACCCTCTCCGGCGGCGAGAGCCAGCGCATCCGCCTGGCCACCCAGATCGGCTCCTCCCTCATGGGGGTCCTCTATATCCTGGACGAGCCCTCCATCGGCCTCCACCAGCGGGACAACGACATGCTCCTGGAGACCCTGAAGCACCTGCGGGACCTGGGCAACACCCTCTTAGTGGTGGAGCACGACGAGGACACCATGCGGGCCGCCGACTATCTGGTGGACATCGGCCCCAAAGCCGGGGTCCACGGGGGCGAGGTGGTGGCCGCCGGGACCATCGAGGAGGTCATGGCAGAGCCCCGCTCCCTCACAGGGCAGTATCTCTCCGGAGCCCGGCGCATCCCCGTGCCCACCCGGCGCAGACAGGGCAGCGGCCAGGCCCTGGTGGTCCGGGGCGCGGCAGAAAACAACCTGGACGACATCGACGTGACCTTCCCCCTAGGGACCTTCACCTGCGTCACCGGCGTGTCCGGCTCCGGCAAGTCCTCTCTGGTCAACGAGATCCTCTTCAAACGCCTGGGGGCGGACCTGAACCGCATGAAGGTCCGCTCGGGCAGGCACAAGGCCCTGGAGGGAGAGGAATTCCTGGAGAAGGTCATCGCCATCGACCAGTCCCCCATCGGCCGGACCCCCC
>CAYNZG010000382.1:0-1311 GCA_964401525.1 uncultured Ruminiclostridium sp. | reverse complement strand
ACATCAAGCCCTACCTCCCCTACACCGATGCCCACCCGGAGGCCACCGGGGGCTTCACCACCGGCTACCAGGGGTACCACCTGACCGTGGACTTCCCCCCTGCCCTGTTGGATCGGGTCCCGCCGGAGGACCGGGAGGCCCTCACCGGGGTGCTGGCCCAGGACCCCCGCCCGTCCTACCAGGATGACCCGGAGCGGGTCTACGGCATGGCCTTCGGCAGCCTGGATGTGAAGTTCCGGGTGGCCAACGGGCAGTTGACCGTGGTGGATGTGGTGACCCGCTAACCACTCAGTCCTTGGGGCTGGCCGGGGCATAGCAGGTCAGGGTGTCGTTCTGGTCGCACAAGCCCAGAAAGACCTCCCTGGGCGAGGAGAACCCCTGCTGCTCCAGCTGCCTGGCCAGCCAGACCTCCTCCTTCCCCAACCGATGGAGGTTCTCCGCCAGCACCCGGCCGTCTAAAATGACCTCGGTGAAAAAGGTGCTCTGGGGCGGAGCCAGGTCCAGGTCCTTGGGGGTCACGGGGCGGTCTTTCTCCACTGGCAGGATGGAGAGAGCTCCGCTCTGCTCAAAGACCGCGCTGTAGATCTGGCTCAGGTCGAAATACCCCTGCTGGCGGCAGAGGGACTGGAACTCACTCAGGTCCAGCTTGGCCTTTTTCAGGTTCTCCTTGTAGAGCTTGCCGTTGTGATAGAGGATGGTCGGTGTGCCCTCCACGAACCGGCGGCTGCGGGGGAACCGCCGGGTGGCCCAGCTCATGGCCACGGTCATCACACTGTAGACAGCCAGAGCCACCACCAAGCGCAGCGGATCTTCCAGCTCCACGGCCAGGTCGGCGGCGATGGAGCCGACGGTGATCCCCGTCACATAGTCGAAGGCGTTCAGCTGCGCGATCTGCCGGTGGCCCATCAGCTTGGCCACCACAAACAGATAGCCATAGGACCCCAGCGACAAGAGCACGATGGTCAGTAATTCCAAAAAAGATCCCCTCCCTGTCTCCGTTTACGGTTTCCAGGGAGGGGAAAATTTATGCGCAGAGCCAGGGATTCAGTGGGCTTCGGTCTCCGCCTGGGCGCGGACCAGGGCGACGTACTCGCCCTGCCGGGCCATCAGCTCTCCGTGGCTGCCCTGCTCCACCACATGGGCCTGGTCGATGACAGCGATGCAGTCGGCGTTGCGGATGGTGGAGAGCCGGTGGGCGATCAGGATGGAGGTCCTGCCCTCGCACAGCCGGTCGAAGGAAGCCTGGATCCTGGCCTCCGTCACACTGTCCAGGGCGCTGGTGGCCTCGTCCAAGATGACGATGGCCGGGTC
>CAYNZG010000381.1:0-1315 GCA_964401525.1 uncultured Ruminiclostridium sp. | reverse complement strand
CTGGGTGGTTCACTGAAAACGGTGAGGAAATCACAAACGAAATCAATCTCGTCATTTCCAGAGACCACACCCTTTATGCACACTGGACTATCAACAGTTACACTGTGACATTTGACTATGGGAACGGAACAGTGGTCAGCACAATATTCAAGTACAACGAAGAAATTGAGTACCCTGAGAATCCCACAAGAAATAAATGCTTGTTCACTGGATGGGATAGGAGCCCTTCAACCGTCCCGGCAAGGAACACCACGGTCACAGCACAGTGGGACTGCACACAACAATCGAGCACAAGTAGCAAGTCCAGCGGGAACACAGGCGCGATTGTGGGCGGGGTTGTGGGCGCGGTCGCATTGCTGGCAATAGTGGCGTTTGTAATCTTCTTCGTTCTCCTCTCCAAGAGAAAGAGAGGCGATGAGGAGGAGGAGAAGGACGGGGTCTCAATGGCAAAGAAGAACCCCAGGATCGTGGAGAAGGCGTTCGATGTGTCCGGGGACAGCGAGAACGAGGGGAACAAGGCCTCGGAGGCTGCGCTCCAAGCTGTTGGGGGCGTCCTCGCGGAGAGGTACCTGGACGACTACAGGATCCCCTCTATCGCGGAGGCGCTGCAGGAGGCGGGGCTGAGCGGGGAGGGTGTGGAGTTCATCGTGAATGCATGCACCCTCGTGTGGAACCGCGCGAATTCGAAAAAGGACAACAATCCCGGTGGGCTTTCGAAGGAAGATGTGGAAGGTGTGGCGCTCTACACATTTGACTTTGGACCCGGATACTACGAGAGCAACCCCTACAGGATCATCAACAAGGCGCTCGTCACAGGGGATGATGAGTACCTGCTGCGTGCGAGCGGACTGCTGTACCTTGTGGTGAGTGCGCTGCGGAGGCTCCCCAGGCGCAAGGGCGTGACGCTGTACCGCGGCATCCGCGAGGGCGTGAACATGAACCTGTACAGGGAGGGCAGCCACGTTGTGTGGCGCGGGCTCTCGTCCACCTCCCCGGACATGGGCGCCACAAAGGCGTTCCTCGCGAACAGCCCCTCCACCGAGCAGATGAAGGGGACGCTGTTTGTCATCGAGAACGGGTGGGGCTACGACCTCCAGCCGTACTCCATGTTCCCGGACGAGGAGGAGGTCCTGCTGGAGCCTCTGCGGTGCTTCCGGGTCCAGAGCGTTATCAACTCTGTGCCCATTGTCATCAAGCTCGAGATGCTGGACACGCCCCTGCTTCTGCCCCAGGTCCTTGGCGAGGGGACGGAGTGATCGGCGTGCGTACATGTATGCTTTCCTTTCGTCATCCATGTGGAAACACGTTTATTCTC
>CAYNZG010000380.1:0-1315 GCA_964401525.1 uncultured Ruminiclostridium sp. | reverse complement strand
AAAACAAGAAAACAAAAGCACTGCGGCTGCTCTGCCGCAGCAGCACGAAATAACAGCTCCGCACCGGCTTTTGGATGCAGCCGGCTGTCTTATCGAGCCGGGTTACGCAAAGAGTCTTATTGCGGAATATGATCGTTCTGCCATCAAAGCCCCTAAGCTCAGAATTAAAGAATGGGACTATTATTTGATTGCCTGTGATGACTTCGCCCTTGCTCTCACCATTGCCGATAATTCATATATGGGACTGGACAGCATATCCCTCTTGGATTTTCGTATTCCTTGGGAGCACACAAGCAGTCCTATGCAGCTTCTTACTCTCGGCAAGAAAAAACTGCCGCCTACGAGCAAGCTCGGTGATGTCAGCAGCAGCGGCAAGGGCTATGAGCTTTCTTTTGAAAACGACGGTAAATCCCGCACACTTTCTTTCCGCATGGATAAGTTTGCGGACGGTAAGCCCATAAGCGGCACCGTCACACTTGAAGCTCCGGACGACGAAACAATGGTAATTGCCACTCCTTTTGCAGAAAAGGACACGGCGTTTTATTACAATCAAAAAATCAATTGTATGCCGGCTCAAGGAAAGGTTCTTTTCGGCGATACCGTCTACGAATTTCCTGAGGGCAGCTCTTTCGGCACACTTGACTGGGGACGCGGCGTGTGGACTTACAAGAATACTTGGTACTGGGGCAGTGCCTCCGGTACGGCTGACGGTGTTCGTTTCGGCTGGAATATCGGTTACGGTTTCGGTGACACCTCAGCCGCAAGCGAAAACATGCTGTTTTATGACGGCAAAGCACACAAGCTCAGTCAGGTAAAATTCAACATACCTATGAAAAACCGTACCTATACCACGCACGGAGGCTGCTGCGGCGGTACAAGCGGCAGAACCGTTGATACCGCCGACCTTACCGAGGATTACATCTCGCCTTGGAAATTTACAAGCGATGACGGCAGATTTGAAATGGACTTCGTTCCGATTATCGACCGAGCCTCCTGCACAGACTTGAAACTGCTCTGTTCCGACCAGCATCAGGTATTCGGCAAATTCACAGGTCATGCAATACTTGACGATGGAAAAGTAATCGAAGTCAAGGACTTTCTCGGCTTTGCCGAAAAAGTATTCAACAAATGGTAAAAGTATATGTAAAAATCGGAAACCTCGCAGCTGCTTGCTTCTTGGTTTCCGATTTTTTGGATGTAATTTTTTTTGGGTTTTATTTGGCTTATTTTACATATACTTTTTCAACATACGGGCTTGTCGCCAGCTTCAGCATTGCACCGTATTCAACTGTGAACGAAACAACATCGCCCACCT
>CAYNZG010000379.1:0-1316 GCA_964401525.1 uncultured Ruminiclostridium sp. | reverse complement strand
AGGCCGATGAGAGCGGCGGTGACGTTCAGGGAAGCGGGCGCGGTGATCAGGGTGCCGATGGTGTACACCAGATAGGCGATGGTGTAGCCGGTGGCGAACTGGAGGGCGATGCCGCCCCAGAACCACTTGCGATCCTTGATCTCGGAGTTCATGGCACCCAGTGCTGCGAAGCAGGGGGGCGAATACAGGTTGAACATCAGATAGGCAAGAGCGGCCACCTTGGTCAGCGCCATGATACCGGCCACCTCAGCGCCTGCACCGGCCATCATCTCCAGCTCCTCGGTGTCGATGAGGTTTTCAAGACCCACGAAGCAGACGGCCAGCGTGCCCACCACGTTCTCCTTGGCGATGAATCCGGTGACAGCGGCGGCGGCCAGCTGCCAGGACACCACGCCCACGATGGGAACCAGCAGATAGGCGATGGGGCTGGCGATAGAGGCCAGAATGGACTCGGAGGCCACCTCGGCCTCCTGGAAGTGCCAGTTGAAGGTCTGCATGATCTGCACCACGGTGTTGCACACCAGGATCACGGTACCGGCCTTGACGATGTACGCCCAGCCGCGGCTGCACATGGAGAGGAACGCCCGCTTGAGGGAGGGGAGTTTATACTCGGGCAGCTCGATGATGAAGAAGGACTTGCGCACCTTGTGGCCGGCGATCTTGTTGACCAGCACGGCACCCACAAGGATCAGGAAGATACCCATGAAGTACATCATGGTGCCCACCCAGCTGGCATCGTCAAAAAACGCACCGGCGAACAGGGCGATAACGGGCAGCTTTGCGCCGCAGGGCATGAAGGGGGTCAGCATGGCGGTGGCGCGGCGCTCACGCTCGTTGCGGATGGTGCGGCAGGCCATAACGCCGGGGATGGCGCAGCCGGTGCCGATGACGAAGGGGATCACGGATTTGCCGGAGAGACCTACCTTCTTGAAGATGGGGTCAAGCACCACGGTGGCGCGCGCCATATAGCCGCAGTCCTCCAAAAGCGCGATGAGGAAGTACATCACCATCACCAGCGGCAGGAAGCCGATGACCGCGGACACGCCGCCGATGATGCCATCCACCAGCAGGGCCTGCAAAATGGGAGCCGCATCGGCTACCTTGTCGCCTACCCAGCCCTGAAAGGTCTCCAGCCAGCCCACCAGAATATCGGCCAGCCAGGGGCCGACCCATGCCTGGGAAATCTGGAACACCAGGAACATCACCGCTGCGAAGATCAGCAGGCCGCCCACGGGATGGGTCAGCACCGCGTCGATCTTATCCTGTGCGTTTCTGTCGCGGGTCAGCACCTTGCGCTGCTCCACGGAGGAGACGAT
>CAYNZG010000378.1:0-1321 GCA_964401525.1 uncultured Ruminiclostridium sp. | reverse complement strand
CGCCCCACCGCCTAACAGGTTCACCCCCCACCCCACTGGGGTCCAGGGGCAAAGCCCCGGCGCTCTTTTCCCCCATTTTCTCCGGAGAAAATGGGGCCCCTGCCGGGAGGCACAGTGCGGGGAAGTACCCACTTTCCGTCCATATCCTGTACGGGCAGACTGAAACGGCTTCCGTTCTCTCTTCCGTCTTTCGTCACATCTCCAGGCGGATCACGCTGTCCAGCTCCCGCAGGTTCTGCATGGTGGCCAGATCCTCCCGGGTGGCCTGGTCGGATTCCAGGTCCATCCGCACCGCCAGCACCTCCGGCCGCCCGGCAGGAAACTCCTTGATCTCCCGGACGGTCCAGCCGATGTCATGGATGAAGCGGATCGTATCGCCCAGCCCAGCCTCCCGCTTGACCTCTAAGTAAAAGGCGGTGCTGGTAGGGATCTTCAGATAGCGATTGTCCAGCATGCTGACCACCAGCAGGATGAGGATGAGCAGGACGTACATGATGAGGGCGCACTCGTAAAAGGCAGCACCCACCGCCAGGCCCATGCAGGCCGTGGCCCAGAGGGTCGCCGCTGTGGTGAGGCCCTTCACCTCGCTGCGGCGGGTGATGATGATGGTGCCCGCCCCCAGAAAGCCGATGCCGCTGAGGACCTGGGCGCTGAGTCGGGTGGGGTCGCCCACCCCGTAGCGGGCATACATGAACTGGCTGACCAGCATGGTGGATGCTGCGCCCACGCACAGGAGCATATGGGTCCGCAGGCCGGCCGCCCGCTGCCGGAACCCCCGCTCCAGGCCGACGGTGCCGCCAAAGAGCATCGCCAGGACCAGGCGGACCGTCACAGAAAGCAGGTTCAGATCGCGCAGACCGCCGTAAAGATCCAGTTCTATCATATGGGTCTCCTCCCTTTCTTTCTATGGCACTTCTATCGCATAGCACCAATATGACATATCGGTCCATCTTTGTCAATTCTCTCTCAATATTCATTGCTTTTTTCCCAGAAACAGGATATACTATCCTATATTCTATCCATCTACTGTGATAATGAAAGGAGTTCGCTATGTCTGACAGTCAGGCAAAAGGCACCATGTCTCGGGTCCTCATCAGCTTGCTGATCACCCTGGTCATCGGTGCGGTTTGGTTCTATGTCTCTCTCCCCGCCATCAACCTCCATAACACCAGCTTTTACAGCTTTGTTCTGGTGCTGCTCCTGGTCTACATCCTGGTCTTTATGATCGTCCTTGGGGTAGACACCGGCGGGCAGGGCATCCATCTGCGGGATTACCTCTCCTTCGCCAAGAGCCAGTGCAAGGTCGTGGTCATCCTGGTCC
>CAYNZG010000377.1:0-1326 GCA_964401525.1 uncultured Ruminiclostridium sp. | reverse complement strand
CTCCCACTCCTGTTGAATCTTCATCGTCATCATCTACTTATGTCCCTACGCCTACTCCCGTTCCCAGTGAGTCATCCTCTTCCTCCTCCATTTACACTCCCACACCTGCACCATCCGGACCTCAAAAGGGCGACTACTACATCGACCCAGCGGACTTCCCTGATGTCTACGCAACACCCGTGGACAACGACTTCCCTAACTACTGGGAGCGTGCTGTCCACACATGGATCAACTCTGCGCGCACAGGGACCACCACCTGGAGGGACAAGTACCTCGCAGGCCTTGTGACTGATTCCTCCGCCTCCTCCGTGTTCTCCACAGTGACACAGAGCATGGAGCCTGCATTCTGGGACTACAACCTGAACAGGGCCTCCCGTGCGCACAGCTTCGACAGGTACACAAACTGCTTTGAAAGCGGGGGCGATGTGTCAGCCAGCTGCAATGGGACAGAAATGGGAGAGTGGCTTGGATACTACACTGATAACCGTTACAACACATACCTCGCATCGAGTAGCCTCCCCGTCAACACGATCTACTCTCCTCTTGCTATCACTTCCTGGCTCATCTCTGGGGGGAGGATCATAACCTATGTCGACAACAACCAAAAGTTTGTCAAATATGCCATCTCCAATTGTACAGACAGCCAAGCCTATGCAATAATCGCAAACACCGTTGGCATTGGGTTCATGTGCGACAGCAGCGACTACAGCAAGGGGTTACTCTACTCGTATTTAATTTCTCAGGACGAGCCCAAGCGGTATGCCAAGAGTGGGATAGCGTCTGGCGCCCATGTTGTCACCAAGGTGGAGACACGTGGCGATGTGAAGAAGTACCGCTTCATCGCGAGCTACTCCTCAGACGCCCCTGCCGCCACAGCCCGTGTTGAGGGCTCCATCAATGTTGACCTCACCCTCGAGTCTGGGAGCAGCACCTCCGGGACGTGGGCGTCCGAGGAGCTCGACATTCCCAGCGGGGAGTGTCTTTACTACAGATTTGTCATTGGGAGTTCTGTCTACCCTGCGGAGGGATACTTTGGGACCATTGGGTTTGGTGATTGCCTTGTTGATTACAACAAGAGCTTTGTTCCCACACCCACGCCCACCCCCACTCCCACTCCTGTTGAATCTTCATCGTCATCATCTACTTATGTCCCTACGCCTACCCCAGCAGAGTCCTCTTCGTCGTCGTCTACCTATGTCCCTACTCCTGGCCCGGTACCTACTGAATCTTCGTCCTCTTCTAGCTACACTCCAGCGCCTACTCCGGTGGAATCATCTTCATCTTCTGCCTATGCTCCTACTCCGGCACCGATAGAGTCTTCCTCCT
>CAYNZG010000376.1:0-1339 GCA_964401525.1 uncultured Ruminiclostridium sp. | reverse complement strand
CGCCCCGATCAAGACCCCCTCACTCCCCCACTGTCACCTGCTCCGGGGGCACCCCCAGCAGGAGCTGGACCCCGGCGCAGGCCAGCACATAGCAGGGCGAGACCGGCTCCTGCCGGGGCAGGAAGAACTCCTGGCAGTCCAGGCACACCCCCTCCAGGGTGACCACCTCTCGCTGGAGGACCAGCCCCATCCGGCTGTCCTCCAGGCTGGACACCGTCAGGGAGTCCTTGGGGCCCAGGCCGTAGCTCACCGCCCACCCGGCGGTGAGGCCCCCGGCCAGGAGCGACAGCCGCCCAGGGGCCAGCAGCACCCGGCAGCGCAGAGGCGGGCTGTCCTCCTCCCGCCGCAGGTCCGGGGAGACCACCAACAGGTCCGCCTCCTCCCCCGGCGGTAGACACCCGGCGGGGCACAGCTCCACCTGCTCCCGCAGGGCGGCGGGCAGGGTCCGGGTCAAAAAAGTCGACAGCCCCCGGCCGCTCTCCAAGATCCCGATCGTCGTCATGGGCGCTTCCCTCCCTTTCTCCCCCATAGTATGGGGAAAACCCCCGCCTTCTATGCCGGAACACGCAGATGTTCTTGACTTTTTTCCCCATCAGTCATACAATATTCTTTATCCATACACTAAAACCTCTTCGAGAGATCTTCATAAAAAGGATGGAACATTATGGCTAAGGACAACAAGAAAAAAGTAGAACAGATCACCGATATGGAGGTGGACTTCGCCCAGTGGTACACCGACGTGTGCAAGAAGGCTGAGCTCATCGACTACTCCTCCATCAAGGGTATGTTCATTTACCGCCCCTATGGCTACGCCATCTGGGAAAACATCCAGAAGGAGCTGGACCGCCGCTTCAAGGAGACCGGCCACGAGAACGTGATGATGCCCATGCTCATCCCCGAGTCCCTCCTGCAGAAGGAGAAGGACCACGTGGAGGGCTTCGCCCCTGAGTGCGCCTGGGTGACCTACGGCGGCAGCGACCCCCTGGAGGAGCGTTACTGCATCCGCCCCACCTCGGAGACCCTCTTCTGCGAGCACTTCAAGAACGTCATCCAGTCCCACCGTGACCTGCCCAAGCTGTACAACCAGTGGTGCTCCGTCCTGCGCTGGGAAAAGACCTCCCGTCCCTTCCTGCGCCACCGTGAGTTCCTGTGGCAGGAGGGCCACACCATGCACGCCACCGCCGAGGAGGCCCAGGCCGAGACCCAGCAGATGCTGAACGTCTACGCCGACTTCCTGGAGAACGTCCTGGCCATGCCCGTGGTGAAGGGCCAGAAGACCGACAAGGAGAAGTTCAACGGCGCCGAGGAGACCTACACCGTGGAGTGCATGATGCACGAC
>CAYNZG010000375.1:0-1357 GCA_964401525.1 uncultured Ruminiclostridium sp. | reverse complement strand
GCCCAACTCCGTGCGGACGGGGATGTTTTGCAAATTCGGCTCCGTGGAGGACAGGCGGCCGGTGGCGGTCACGGTGTTCTGGAAGCAGGTGTGGATGCGTCCGTCCTCCCCGATGACCTTGGACAGGCCCTCCACATAGGTGGAGTTGAGCTTCGTGAGCTGCCGGTACTCCAAAATGTTCCCGATGATGGGGTGGGCCGGGCGGAGCTTTTCCAGGACCTCCGCGCTGGTGGAGTACCCGGTCTTGGTCTTCTTCACCGGCGGCAGGCCCATGACCTCAAAGAGGACGTGGCCTAACTGCTGGGTGGAGTTCAGGTTGAACTCCGTCCCCGCCTGCCGGAAGATCTCCTCCTGCAGCCCGGCGATGCCGGTCTTCAGGATCTCGCCGAACTGGGTCAGGGCCTGCTCGTCCACCAGCATCCCCGCCACCTCCATCTCCGCCAGCACCGGGCAGAGGGGCAGCTCGATCTCCTCATAGACCCGAGTCAGGCCCAGCTCCTCTAACTTGGGGGGAAGGACCTCATAGAGGGCCTGGATCAGGGCCGCGTGGCTGGCCATCGCCCCGTAGGCCCGGGCCGTGGTCTCCTCGTCCTGCCATGCCTTGGAGCTGAGGTAATCCTTGGCCGGGGGGAACTGCTCGGCAAAATACTGTGCCCCCACTTTATCCAGGTCGTAGCTGCCGTCGGTAGGCGAGAGGAGATAGGCCGCAAGGGCGGCATCGAACCGGAACCCCTCAGCGGGATAGCCCCGCCGCAGGGTCTGGGTCATCACATCCTTGCTGTTGTACCCTAACTTCTGGATCTCCGGCCGGAAGAAGGTCCGCAGGAAGTCTTCGTACGCCGGGGTCTTGTCCTGGAAGAACAGCGCAGCCTGCTCGCCGCTCTCCCCCCAGCAGACGGCCAGACCGGACAGGTCCGGCAGGGCCAGCAGGGACACCGTCTGCCCCTGCCACTGGGCCAGCAGTTCCTCCGTCCGGGCTGCGTCGGTGACCAGCTCCAGTGCACAGTCCCCCTCGCAGCGGGTGCTGGCGGAAGGGGCCTCCGGGGCCGCCTCCAGGCCCATCTGGGCGATGAGCTTATAGAACTCCAGCTCCTGGAACAGCTCCCGCAGCAGGGTGGCGTTCACCGGCTTCTTCAGGGTCTCCTCCGGGGTGAAGTCCATGGGCGCGTCGCACCGGATGGTGCACAGGTCGAAGGACTGGAAGGCGCTCTCCCGTCCGGCGGACAGCTTTTTCTTCACGCCGGGCTTGGCGTTGAGGGTCTCGTCGTCCAGCCGCTCGTAAATGGTCTGGAGGGTGTCGTTTTCGTGGAGGAGAGCCATGGCGGTCTTCTCCCCCACCCCGGGCACGCCGGGGATG
>CAYNZG010000374.1:0-1360 GCA_964401525.1 uncultured Ruminiclostridium sp. | reverse complement strand
GCCCGGTCCTTATCCTGGACCCGGACGTTCTTCAGCACCTGGGGATAGATCTTCAGGTCCTGGGTGAGCTTGGAAAGGGGGATCTTCCGGCTGAGCATGGCCTGCATGACCTTGATGGCCGTCAGGATACCGTCACCGGTGTTGGCATACTTGCCAAAAATGATGTGGCCGGACTGCTCGCCGCCGATGAGGTGGCCGTTGGCCCGCATGTTTTCATAGACGTACTTGTCGCCCACGTCGGTCTTTTCATAGTCGATGCCCAGGGCATCGAAGGCCTTGTAGAGGCCGAAGTTGGACATGATGGTGGTCACCACGGTGTTGGTCACCAGCTTGTCCCGCTCCTTCATGTGGCGGCCGTAAACATACAGGATGCCGTCGCCGTCCACCAGGGTGCCCTTCTCGTCCACAGCCAGACAGCGGTCTGCGTCGCCGTCAAAGGCAAAGCCCACGTCCATGTGGTTCTCCACCACGAACTTCTGCAGGGCTTCGATGTGGGTGGAGCCGCAGTTGGCGTTGATGTTCACGCCGTTGGGGGCGTTGTTGATCACATAGGTCTCTGCGCCCAGGGCCTCGAAGACGCTCTTGGCGATCATCCAGGCGCTGCCGTTGGCGCAGTCCAGCGCCACCTTCACATCCTTGTAGGAATGGGTAGCCAGGGTGATGAGGTAGCCGATATAGCGGTTGCGGCCGGAGGAATAGTCGATGACCCGGCCGATGTTCTCGCCGGTGGCATAGGGCAGCTGCTCCTTGCTGTCCAGGTAAGCCTCGATCTCGTCGATGACCTCCTGCTCCATTTTCTCGCCGTGGCTGTTGATGAGCTTGATGCCGTTGTCCTGGAAGGCGTTGTGGCTGGCAGAGATCATAATGCCGCAGTCGAACTCATCGGTCTTGGCGATGTAGGACACGCTGGGCGTAGTAGTCACGTGCATGAGGCAGGCGTCTGCGCCGGAGGCCGTGATGCCTGCGGCCAGGGCGGACTCAAACATATAGCTGGACCGGCGGGTATCCTTACCGATGACGATCTGGGCCTTGTGCTCGCGGCCGTAGTACCAGCCCAGGAAGCGGCCCACCTGGAATGCGTGGTCCACGGTCAGGTTCACATTGGCTTCCCCGCGGAAACCGTCTGTACCAAAATATTTAGACATGATCTTCCCTCCTGTGAAGTTAGGGTAATGATAACAGGCTCTTGCTGTGCGGCAGACTGTCGTCTGCATAAGAATTCAATGTATTATACCTCTTACCACAACGCTCTGTCAAATCTCATTCGTTTTTTCGTAAGAAAAAAGGACAACCAAAAGGTTGTCCTTTTTGTGTTGGCGTTACTTATTTTCCCGGCCCGTCTCCAGGCAAGTATCTTCAG
>CAYNZG010000373.1:0-1374 GCA_964401525.1 uncultured Ruminiclostridium sp. | reverse complement strand
GAGGGACAGTGCCAGCAGCATGGCCAGCATCAGTGCAAGAATTTTTTTCATCAATTGATCCTCCTGTTTTGGGTAAATACGGCGCACCACAGGTGTCACCGCTCTATTGGACGCAGGGCGGGCGGGTTTTGTTCCCGGAAATTATAGCCAGTTGTGGTCAAAACCATACGGCAGCAGCTCCCGCAGGGAGAATTTCCGGCTCTCGCCCGCTTTATTCAGGCAGATGACCTCCATCTCCGGCGCGAATTCCTGCATTACCTGACGGCACGAGCCGCAGGGAACGCAGTAGTCCTCGCTCTCGCCGGCGATGGCGATGCGGACGAAGTCGCGGTGCCCCTCGCTGACGGCCTTGAAAATGGCGGTGCGCTCGGCACAGATGGTGGCGCCGTAGGCGGCGTTTTCGATGTTGCAGCCGGTGTAGACCGTGCCGTCGCTGCACTCCAGCGCCGCACCCACGTGGAAGCGGGAATAGGGGGCGTAGGCCACCTCACGCATGGCCATGGCCTTTTGGCAGAGCTCCTTTTCCGTCATATCCTGTTCTCCTTCAGCTCAATTTTGCCTGGCCGGTATAGAGTTGGTAGTACCGGCCCTTTTCCTCCAATAGCTGGGCGTGGTCGCCCCGCTCGATGATCTGTCCGTTCTCCAGCACCAGAATGGCCCGTGCGTTGCGGACGGTGGACAGGCGGTGGGCGATGACGAACACCGTCCGTCCCTCCATCAGCGAGTCCATACCCCGCTCAATCAGCGTCTCGGTGCGGGTGTCGATGGAGGAGGTGGCCTCGTCCAGAATCAGCACCGGGGGATCGGACACGGCGGCCCGTGCAATGGCCAGAAGCTGCCGCTCGCCCTGACTCAGCCCCGCGCCGTCACCGGTGATAACGGTGTCGTAGCCCTTTGGCAGATGGCGGATAAAGCCGTCGGCATTGGCCAGCCGTGCGGCGGCGCGCACCTCCTCGTCGGTGGCATCGGGCTTGCCGTAGCGGATATTGTCGGCAATGGTGCCGGTAAACAGGTGGGTATCCTGTAGCACCATGCCCAGCGACCGGCGCAGTGAGTCCTTGGCGATGGCCTTCACGTCGATGCCGTCGTAGGTGATGGTGCCCTCCTGAATGTCGTAAAAGCGGTTGATGAGGTTGGTGATGGTGGTCTTGCCCGCGCCGGTGGAGCCCACAAAGGCGATCTTCTGTCCCGGCTTTGCAAACAGCGACACATCCCGCAGCACCGTCTTTTTCCCATCGTAGGAGAAGGTCACGTGGTCAAAGCGCACGTCGCCCCTCAGCTCGGTCAGGGAGCCGTCGGGCTGCTTCCACGCCCAGTGGCCGGTGCGGCGCTCCGTCTCGGTCAGGGTGTCGCCGTCCTTCTCCACGCGGACGA
>CAYNZG010000372.1:0-1376 GCA_964401525.1 uncultured Ruminiclostridium sp. | reverse complement strand
CATCCGCGCTCTGCTGGCTCCCGCTGCCGAGGAAGAGGCCGAGGACGAGGAGTAAGCGCTCCCTGTTCCAAATGAATACGTAAAAAAGACCGCCGAAAGGCGGTCTTTTTTGATGCTTTTTTTGATGCTTTTTTAAGTGGACATACCCGCGTTTGCCTCACAAAAGATCTAGGATAGTATAGTGCCGTGGGAATTGGTATAATGGCGCGGAGACATCATGCTGCGGATATTTGAAGGTGGGGGAGAGTGTGCCATGAACTGGAAAAAGATCGGGAGAGTGCCTGTTGCTTAGTGCTGGATGTGTGGGTGCGGCGTTATGCCCGCGTCCACAGGAGCATATTGTTTTCAAAGCTGACGCTGAGCCGCCCGGTATCCTTCAGCCATGCCAGATAGGAGCGGACGGTGCTGCCGATCAGCACGTACTGCTCGAAGTTCATGGTCAGCCCGTATGCCGCAAAGACCTGCTGGAGAATCTGCTCGAAGCAGAGGGGTGCGGCACAGATATCCACGATCCGATCCGCCACCTCCAGCACCTTGTCGATGTTGTACTGAGCCAGCGGGACGATGTCCTCCGTCGCCTCGGCGTGGGAGGGGACAAACATCTTTGCCTTTATTGTTTTGACTGTCTCCAGCGTGTTGAGGTAGGCGGCGACATCGTAGAGGAAGCCGATCTGGTATTTGTCCAGCGTCTCGCGGCTGGACAGACAGTCGGCCAGAAATACCACGTCATCCGGTGTCCGGAATCCCACCATGTCAAAGAAATGACCCGGCAGGGGAATCATCTCAAAGCCCTCCGGCAGTACCTGCGGGGTGAGGGGCGCGGCATCGCTGGCCTGCGCCATAAGGAACTTGTGCCGCAGCTCCTTCGGCGGGAAGCCGCCGTACAGAAAGCTTGGCTCCAGCACCGGATGACAGGTAAAGTCACATTCGATGCCGGGCGCATAGACGCGGCAGTTCTTCTGCTTCTGTAAATACTGGTTGCCGCCGATGTGGTCTGCGTTGGAATGGGTGTTGTAGATGGCGGTCAGTTGCCAATGGTTGGCATCCAGAAGCTGCCGTATTTTCCGCCCGGCATCCTTGTCGTTTCCGCTGTCGATCAGGCACACATCGGTGTCGTTCAGCCGAACGAGGCCGATCTTCGCGGGACTCTGGATATAATAACTGTTTCCTGCAACGTGCATCAGTTCGTACATACGCGCATCCTCCATCTGTAAGTATTTTATAGCCGCTGCGCACAGCATACCACAGATCACAGCGCTTTTCAACAGAAAACCTCGATGGAAGAATATTGGATCAGTTTTGGCTGCTGAGTAACGCCAAAAGCCCCTGACAGCCCGCCAGCACGTCGCGCCATGTGGTCTCGAAATCGCCGGTGT
>CAYNZG010000371.1:0-1377 GCA_964401525.1 uncultured Ruminiclostridium sp. | reverse complement strand
TGCACGAGGAACGATTACCGAGAGCCGTTGCGAGAGCTGCACCCGCCGCCATATCGACGACACCGGCGTTGCGATTCCAACCACCGCCGCCGAGAACATCGGCAAGAACGGGGCCAGCCGTTGCAAGTCCGCCGAGTGCTGTCCCAATAATGCCGAGCGCAGTTGTACCCTGCTTTGCTACATAATCAGCCAATTGCTTTCTACCTCCTGTTAGTAGTCAAGCCGGAGCTCTCCGGCTTGCCGCTTTTAGGGTAACGATATAGCAAAAAGCAGGGAAGTATACAGAAATGGACAAAAGAAGAAGCAACCGTTTCGGCGGTTGCTTCTTCTTTGCTGGTTTTCCCCGGTCTGTACCATACCAAGCTAGGGAACTACAACTTTTTCTTTTCAATCCACTCGGCTTTCGCCGAGACTGCGCGGGGTTTCCACGCGTGTATAGTTTAACACAAGCGAGGCTGTGTGTCAAGCGGATTTTAAGCCTGGTAGTCTGTGGGGTTGGCACTGAATGTGAATCCGACAAGCTCAAACTCGTCCTCGCCTAGCTCGCGGTACACAGGGTAGAGGTCGTGCGCCTCGTCCACGGTGTAACTCTCCCCATTCCAGTACATTGCGCCGTGCAACTCAAACCACTCGCCGAGAGCGTCAACGGCACTTTGCGGGGCGTTATCCGCAAGCGCGGCGGCGGTGAGATTCTGATAACTGTAATAGCTCATTCTTATGCCTCCTCCCTCAATACTCGATTTCCTCGTACCATATGCCGGTACGCTTACCGGTGTCGAGGTCAATGATTTCACCTTCATCATCCACGCCGCAGTGGATGCAGTCAAGGATTTCGTCGGTGGTCATACTGTGATTGCTCACAAGGCCGCAGTCTGCGATATTAAGGAGTTCTTTGAGTTTTTCGTTCATGTTCTGTTTTCCTTTCTTGGGGTTATCTCCCCTCTTGTGATTATAGTATAACATAAGTTGTTGGTAATGCCAACAACTATTTTATTTTTTTCAAAGTTTTTTTTCAAAGTTTTTTTCATCGGAATCGATATCCGCGAGGATAAGCTGGCGGATATAATTCGTCTTGCTCTCCACGGAGGCGAGTTTTTCCAAGACAGCCGTATCGCTGATTTTGGAAAATCGCAACGAAACCGCTACAGAGTTCTCCTTATGCCAACGGTTGATGGCTTCTTTCTGTCGCTCGGCGGCGGCGTGGCTGATTTGAACATAGCCGTCGCCGCGTTTTCTGCGGTATGCAACGTTTTCTTTTTCAAGCATTTTCTTTCTCCTTTTTCGATTTTCTGTGTTTGCGAATAGCTTCGGCTCCCCCAAATATCAAGCCACTCGGCGACGTACTCAAAATCCTTTTCGGCGCATGCTTCCCAAGGA
>CAYNZG010000370.1:0-1407 GCA_964401525.1 uncultured Ruminiclostridium sp. | reverse complement strand
TACACGACAATATCCTCCGGCGCGATATACTTCAGATAGACATGGTAGATCTCGGTGCTTTTCTTCATATAGAGAGCCATCTGCGGTGGAGCCACCACATAGTCAAGCTCCAGCTCCGGATGTGCCTTCAGCTCCGTATCGTCGCAGGAAGCATCTTCAAACCGGTGCCCCTGCGCTCGCTGCAAACGCGCCGCATTGACCTCTTTGACCTTATGAACGACCTCAAACAGTCGTGCCCGTCCCGGGATGCCATATTGCTTCAAGGACGGCGAGACCGCAAGGCAGATGGTCTTTTCTGTACGACTCGGATCGGCAACCACAAGGTTTGTGGTCATCGGATCAAGGCCTCGTTCGTAGCATTCAACCGAAGCATAGAAGCTTTTGAGATCGATGGCAATATATGTGCGATGCTTCATGCAACGGTTTCCTCCTTTTACTTAGTTCCACATCAACTGATACTCTAAGACATGGCTCAAGAGTTTCCGAGGTTCTACTTCGAACTTCTGTGCTACTTCGATCAGTGCGTCATCGATTTGCTGTAAGTTCTCTTCTTCGCAGCGGTCGATCCCTTCCTGATCGTTCAGCCAGAATTGAGAGATCCCGTTCGGAACGGCTCCCAACCGTTCAAACAGCTTTTGACTTGCCAAATTTGTCGGCTCGATCCGCACTCTGAAAACAGTTTCACCTGTACGCGCCCGAATCGAGTCTAACATAGCAGCCAAAACCGTGTGACCTATCCCATGCTGGGTCCATTCAGGGAGCAATTCAATGGCGATCTCCCACGGTTTTTGCGTCAGATCTTTGATTCCGCAATAGCCAATGTAGGTTCCGTCCCGAACGATGGAGAGAGACAATGCCCTATCCCCATCATGTTCTTTCCAGAGTAGATCGCAGTATGTTTCATCCTCTATCAGAGAACTCGCGATAACCGTGTATTCCTTCTTCAGACGCAGGAATCCAGCCTTATCAGCGGCATCTATCGGGCGCAAGATCATATTTTCGCTCACATGAATTATATCGCCACAAGACCAGAATCCGCTCTTTATTTTGCGGCCATCCAAGTCAGAAGCAACGCAGGTGTGCAATGTCTCCTCTAATGAGGCTTCCTCCGCTTCCTTCAGATAGGCAAGGATCGCACTCTTTTTCTCATCAAAGGATCGACCGTCTTCGGATTCTAAAATATCAAGGACATCCTGTCTGATGTTATTCAAAGTGCATTTTGCGGCATTTCCCGCAACGCTGTGCTTATCCATGATCTGCCTCCTCACTGATTTGTGATCGCAATCTTGATCACACCGTCCAGGCGGTTTTCAAAAATGCGGTAAGCCTCCTCAATGTCTGAGAGCGGGAACCGGTGGGTGATCAGCGGCGTGGTGTCGATCTTGCCCTGTTCGATGAGGCTCAAGA
>CAYNZG010000369.1:0-1407 GCA_964401525.1 uncultured Ruminiclostridium sp. | reverse complement strand
GAACAGGAATACGGCAAGCCTGAAAACAACTTCGCCCTTGTAGGCAAACTGTGGGAGGCGTACACCGGTCAGCCCTTCAGCGCAAAAGACGTGGCTATGATGCTGGCGCTTCTGAAGGTGGCGCGCATCAAGACCGGCGTTAAGGGTGACAGCTTCATTGACCTTGCCGGTTATGCCGCCTGTGCCGGTGAAATTGCAACGGAGGTGGCCGACCATGCAGAAGGATTGGACGGGTAATAGCCGGTCAGCTCATGCCATACTGGGCGCAAGAAATTATGCTCAGAATGAGCGTGAGGCAAACGACTACTACGCAACCGAACCGAAGGCGGCGCAGCTTCTTATGGAGGTTGAGACTTTTTCACCGCTCGTTTGGGAGTGTGCTTGCGGCGAAGGACACCTTGCAAAAGAGTTTGAAGCCGCTGGTTATCACGTCTACGCTACGGATCTGATAGACCGTGGCTACGGCTACCAAATGGATTTTCTGAGTTGCGCCGCCCCCCCCATTGCCGGATTTGATATAGTCACAAACCCGCCTTACGCAAAGGCTCAGGAGTTTGTAGAACACGCTCTTGACATTTCTGCGGACGGCTGCAAGGTGGCAATGTTCCTGAAAATCCAATTCCTTGAGGGCAAAGCCCGAAGGGAGCTATTCAAAAAGTACCCGCCTAAAACCGTGTATGTCAGCTCAAGCCGCTTGCACTGCGCCATGAACGGCGACTTTGAGCGCTACGCCAAATCCAACGCCGTGTGTTATGCGTGGTATGTGTGGGTGAAAGGCTACACGGGCGACACGGTAGTTAAGTGGATCAATTAGGAGGTGTAAACCTATGGCGCGATTTGTTATCCAAAACAAGGTATATGACACTGACAAAATGGAACTGGTTGGTAAAGTCCGCAAATGGTATGAATTTATCGGCTGGATATCACGGCAGTTGTTTGGTGAAGGCATGGGCCGGATCTATGACTGCCAGCTCTACCGCTCTGGCAAGGGAAACTGGCTGCTGGTCCATGAGGGCGACACCGGGCTTTGCGGTGAAGCCATCAAGACAAAGGAAGCCAAAGACCTGCTTCTTCACTGCGATTATGACAGCTATGTAGCGCTTTTCGGAGCGTTAGAGGAAGCATAAATGGCTCGCGTGACAAATCACGCGGCACAGCGCACGAAAGAGCGCCTCGGTATTTCTAAGCGTATCGCTGAGAAGAACGCAGACAAAGCCCTTCAAATGGGCATCAAGCACAGCGATACAAGCGGCAGCTTGCACCGATACATAGCCTCTCTGTACTGGAAGCAGCAGACGGCCAACAATGTTCGGATTTACTGCGATAACGTCTATATCTTCCACAACGATACGCTGATTACCGTTTTCCCATTGCCGCAGAAGTACCGGAAAACGGCAAGCAAAATTA
>CAYNZG010000368.1:0-1419 GCA_964401525.1 uncultured Ruminiclostridium sp. | reverse complement strand
GCGGCCCCCCTGCGGGAGACCCTGGCGGCGGCGCTGGTGCTGCTCTCCGGCTATCGGGGGAAGGACCCCTTCTGCGATCCCTTCTGCGGCTCCGGTACCATCGCCATCGAGGCCGCCCTCATCGCCAAGAACCGCGCCCCCGGCCTGAACCGGACCTTCACCGCCCAGAAATGGCCCTGGCTGTCCTCCAACGCCTGGGTGGAGGCGGCAGGGGAGGCCATGGACCTGGAGTTTGACGGGACCTATGACATCTGGGGCGGCGACATCGACCCGGCGGCCATCCGCATCGCCCGGGACAACGCCGTGAAGGCTGATGTGGAGGACCTGGTCCGCTTTGAGGTGGCCGATGCCAGGACCTTCGCCCGCACCGAGCCCTATGGGCGCATCGTGTCCAACCCGCCCTACGGCGAGCGACTGATGGAGAAGCGGGAAGCGGAGGACCTCTACCGGGATTTTGGCAGAACCGCCCAGGGACTGCCAGACGGCTGGAAGATCCACATCCTGTCCTCCCACACGGAGTTTGAGCGGACCTTCGGCCGCACGGCGGACAAGAAACGCAAATTATATAATGGTATGCTGAAGTGCGACCTGTTCCAATACGGCGGAAAAAAGGGCAAACGCACCTGAAAATCGGTAAATTTCCGCACCTGTAAAAATTGCACAATCGGAGCTGCGAAAAGTCCTATCTTTTCGTGAGTTTCCATGTTGCAGAATGTGCGCGGGAAGGGTATTATAATACATGAATTAGCACTCAAACAAAAAGAGTGCTAAAACAACACCGTAAAACTTTTTTTGATATATAAAAGGAGGAACTCAAAATGACTCTGAAGCCTCTGTTTGACCGCGTTGTCATCAAGCGTCTGGAAGCAGAAGAAACTACCAAGGGCGGCCTCATCCTGACCGCAGCATCCAAGGAAAGACCTGATATGTCTGTTGTGGTGGCAGTTGGCCCCGGCGGCGTGATCGACGGCAAGGAAGTGAAGATGTTCCTGAAGCCCGGTGATAAGGTCATCACCAGCAAGTACATGGGCACCGAAGTGAAGATCGACGGCGAGCAGCTGACCATCGTGAAGCAGAGCGATATCGTGGCTGTCGTGGAAGACTGAGTTTTAATTTCTGAATTTCGATAATTTAAGGAGATCATACGATTATGGCAAAGATGCTTAGTTATGGGGAAGAAGCACGCCAGGCTCTGGAGCGCGGCGTGAACAAGCTGGCTGACACCGTGAAGGTCACCATGGGTCCCAAGGGCCGCAACGTGGTCCTGTGGAGAGCTTATGGCACTCCCCTGGTCACCAACGATGGCGTGACCATCGCCAAGGAGATCGAGCTGGAAGACGCCTTTGAGAACATGGGCGCTCAGATGGTGAAGGAAGTCTCCACCAAGACCAACGACGTGGCCGGTGACGGCACCACCAC
>CAYNZG010000367.1:0-1424 GCA_964401525.1 uncultured Ruminiclostridium sp. | reverse complement strand
GTTCACGAGCGAGAAGTGCTCTTGCTTGATGAGGTACTCCTCAAGATACGAGTTCGGGAACGACTTATTGGCAAACACGCACTCGGGACGAGCGAGCTGGAACAGGTGGAAGTTGATGGCGCGGATGTAGAGCGAGATCTCATTCTCGACAGCAGCGTTCTCCACGGCGATCTCCCCGCTCAGGTCACTGGCGCTGCTGGCGAGCTTGCTGTCTTCCTCATTCTCCTCTCCCTCTACGTCCATGGAAGCATCGCTCTTAGGTGCATTGGCGTCCTCCTTGTCCTTGACGACGTGGAACACAGGAGGGATAGTCGGGACGTCAGTGTGCTGCTCGAGCATGTCGTCTGCGATTGGGAGGAGGAGAGAATTGATGGTCTCCTCGGGAACGAGACCGTAGAAGTACTTGTTGCCCTGAAGGTACTCGACCATGTGCTCTGCGCCGTAGCGGAGGGCGTTGATCGTGCGGCGTTGCTCGGGGCGCATCTTCCTCATCTTCGTGTCGATGTCCGCGCCGAGCGACATGTAGTACTTCTCGAAACGGTTGAGGAAGGGCGCAGGGGTCTTGAGAAGAGCCGAGTACGGGAGGTGCACGATGACGCGGAACTTGGGGCTGACGAGGCACGGCTGCGAGAACGAGCCGACGGCGATGTTCGCAAAGTACTGGTACCCGTTCTTTTCCTTGTCGCTGACGACCTCAAAGTGCCTGTTGAACACATCGTAGAAGGAGCTGCTGATGGACATGGCGTTCACGAGAATGACGGTCTTCCCATTCTCCATGGCGTCCTTCATCTTGACGATGGCGTCGGCACGAGCCTTGTCTGTGTCGTTCGCAAAGTCCGTCACGTGGCACGTCTCGGTCTCCTCCTTCTTGCAGAGCCCGAGCGAGTAGAGACGCGAGATAGCGACCTCGCTATCGCTGGGGTCGATGATGAGGACGTACCTGAACGGGGCACTGTTGGGGTTCTTCTCGTCAGGAATCACCTCGTTGAGCGAGTCACGCAGCGCGTCGATGACGGACGAGTTCTCGAGCGCTTCAAGGTACTTTCCGCGTGGACTGCCGTTGGTGCTCTGAGAAACCTCGTCGGCAAAGATACCGACCATCTCATGGAAGAGCGCCTTGCGGGTGCCGCCAAAGTTGCGCTGGAGGGCGCCAACGAGGACAGCTGGCTCCGCGGGGTTCCTGTTCCCTGAAACTTCGCGGCCGAGGTACCTCAGGAGGTACACAAAGTCGCGGAGGTGGAAGTAGTTGCGCATGGGCGTGATCTTGTTATCGTCGCCCTCGAAATCCTGCTGCTCGAGCACCTTGAGGTACGCCCGTGCAAGTGCCCCTGCAAAGCTCTTGTTGAGCTTGATCTTGTTGTTCTCGTAGATGCACGTCTCCGCAAGGCAGTTCAGGTCCTCCTTTCTCGGCGTGGACTGCATGA
>CAYNZG010000366.1:0-1454 GCA_964401525.1 uncultured Ruminiclostridium sp. | reverse complement strand
GGACACTCGATTATCACCACAACACCAGGATTGCCGTCCAGAGCGAGCTGGATGGGGTATGCAAAGGGCTGCTGGAGGAGATCGACAAGATGGAAAAAGGTCTGAGTGCGGAGATGGGGAAGGCATACGAGGAGGAGGAAACAAGACTGCAGGAGGCGATCCAGAGGAAGTCCTCCGACACAAGCAAAAACAACAACGGTGATAATGGTGAAGAAGAAGAATTCTACACACAAGAATATGAAATCTTGAAAAGTGATGGTGAACGAGAGGTCTCCAAGATGATCACACTCAGAATCGAGAAGACAAAGACAAAAAGAGGGAATGGTTCAATTGAGAGCCTCCAAAGCCTCTCGGAGCAGCACCAAGAAAGCAAGGAGACTGCTGCTGAGGCCCTCGCTGCGATGTGCAACGAGTTCCGGGAGGAGGTGAGGGTCCTCAAGGAGCACATCAACTCTGAGCTGGAGGGGAAGTACACCGCCGAGGACAAGAGGCTGCAGGACCTCCTGAGCGGGGAGTGCGACGAGGAGACTATTCGTGCTAACCTCCTTGTTGAACAGTCCTACTCGCTCCACGAAGATGTGGGTGCTCAAGGGATTTCTGCAAGGTACACTCTTTCAACGAGGCACAGTGTTTATAACATCAAAGAGATGAAACCTCGTGGCTTCGGCATCAAGGAGGTCAAAGGAGGGAAGATCTACCTCGACTCGAATCTCTTCAGTGAGAAAGAGCGGGAAGTCCTCGAACGCTTTGGGATTCTGAGAGAGGTTTATGCTGTGGCCAGTTTTCATGAGAAAGGAAGGGGAGGGGAATATGATCCTGAGTGCAGAGTCAATGTGGACGAGAACAGCATCTCGCCTAAATTCCTGAGAGCAGAGGAAACATATTCCATCCGAATCGGGATTGAGCACGGAGGAGAGAAGAGCCTTCTGAGCGAGGGTGTTGAGTTCACCACCCCCGGGTTCAAGGAGTGCTATGCATGGAAAAAGTACCCTGATGAAGTTGACAATGAGAAGAAATACTCTGTTGATGAGGAGAACCCCAGAATTGCAATAAAGATAATGGTTATTGCACCATCATTGGGAACATGGGTCTTCCTCGGAATAAGGAGACATCGTGGAGTGTCAAGGTACTGAAGTCAAGAGGTAATAATGGAGGAGGTATTTACGTTGGAGTTGCACCATCAGATATAGACCAGAATGAATGGAATAACTTCACTAAATGTGGGTGGTATTTTGATTGCTATGATTCAAGATTGTGGTCTAGTCCTCCTCATATTTACGTTGGCAAAAGTTATGGACCAAGGAAAGAATGGGGGCAATACGTTCACACAGGGGACAGTGTTGGTGTTGTGATGGACACCAGAAAGGGTGATCTTTCATTTATTGTGAATAGAGTGAACCTTGGTGTTGCGTATGAAGGGATTCCCCTTGACAAGCCTCTCGTGCCTTGTGTCC
>CAYNZG010000365.1:0-1456 GCA_964401525.1 uncultured Ruminiclostridium sp. | reverse complement strand
CCCTGGAGGTGGCCCGCATCGCCCGGACTATTGCCCGGGGCCTGCGGCTCAACGAGGACCTGACCGAGGCCATCGCCCTGGGCCATGACCTGGGCCACACGCCCTTCGGCCACGCCGGAGAGCGGACCCTCAACGACCTGCTGCCCGGGGGCTTCCGCCACAACGAGCAGTCCCTGCGGGTGGTGGACCGCCTGGAAAACGGGGGAGAGGGTCTGAACCTATCCTATGAAGTCCGGCGGGGCATTTTCTGCCACACCGGCCCCGACCGGGCCGAGACCTTAGAGGGACAGGTGGTCCGCCTGTCGGACAAGATCGCGTACATCAACCATGACATCGACGATGCCATGCGGGGCGGGATCATCTATCCCCTGGACCTTCCCCTGGATGTCTCTCAGGTGCTGGGCTTCGACCACAGCAGCCGCATCAACACCCTGGTCCGGGATGCCATCCAAGCCAGTCAGGGCCGGGCGGAGATCGTCCAGTCCGAGGCCTGCGGGGAGGCCATGGCCCGGCTGCGGGCCTTCATGTTCGAGGCGGTCTACCATAATCCCATCGCCAAGGGCGAGGAATCCAAGGCTCAGGATATGCTGGCCTGCCTCTTTGCCCACTATCGGGAGGACCCGGACCGGCTCCCGCCGGACTACCAGGACATCTGCCTGCGGGAGGGCGCGGACCGGGCGGTCTGCGATTACATCGCCGGGATGACCGACAACTACGCGGTGGAGAAATACTGTGAAGCCTTTGTCCCCGCGGCCTGGTCCGTGAAATGACCGGCCCGCTGCGGAAAGGAGGGACCTGACCTGGCCATTCCATCTGCTTTTATCGACGAGCTGGTGGCTCGGAGCGATATCGTGGACGTAGTCGGCGACTATGTCCGGCTCGCCCCCAAGGGGGGGAGCTACTGGGGCCTGTGCCCCTTCCACGGAGAGAAGACCGCCTCCTTCCATGTGCTGCCTGACCGGCAGCTCTACCACTGCTTCGGCTGCGGCAAGGGGGGCGGGGTCATCTCTTTCGTGATGGAGCTGGAGAACCTGCCCTATCCGGATGCCATCCGCCTGCTGGCCAAGCGGGCGGGCATGACCGTCCCCGAGGGGGACATGGACGAGAACAGCCGCCGCCGACGGAGCCGCCTGCTGGACCTGAACCGGGAGGCCGCCCGCTATTTTCACAGCCAGCTCCACGCCCCGGTGGGGCAGGAGGGCTTGGCGTACTTACAGCGGCGGGGCCTGTCCAGAGGCATCATGACCCGCTTCGGCCTGGGCTTTGCCCCGGAGAGCTGGGACAGCCTCATCCACGCCATGACGGCCAAGGGCTATCAGAAAAGTGAGCTGCTGGACGCCGGTCTGGCGGTGAGCAGCCAGAAGGGCGGCATCTATGACCGGTTCCGCAACCGGGTCATGTTCCCCATCATCGACCTGCGGGGCGATGTGATCGGCTTCGGCGGCCGGGTGCTGGG
>CAYNZG010000364.1:0-1456 GCA_964401525.1 uncultured Ruminiclostridium sp. | reverse complement strand
TTCCAGATCACCGACCCCAAGCTGTACACCTACGGCGTGGAGTACCCCATGAGCGCCATCGAGAATCTGACGGCCACCACGCTGCGCAACATCATCGGCGAGATGGAGCTGGATCAGTCTCTCACCAGCCGCGACGTGATCAACGCCAAGATGCGCTCCATTCTGGACGAGGCCACCGATCCCTGGGGCATCAAGGTGAACCGCGTGGAGCTGAAAAACATCCTGCCGCCCCGTGAGATTCAGAACGCCATGGAGAAGCAGATGAAGGCCGAGCGCGAGCGCCGCGAGTCCATCTTGCAGGCCGAGGGTCAGAAGGCCAGCCAGATCCTGGTGGCCGAGGGCGAAAAGCAGTCCGCCATCCTGCGGGCCGATGCCGCCAAGCAGGCAAAGATCATGGCAGCCGAGGCGGAGGCCACCTCCATCATGAAGGTACAGCAGGCCATGGCCGACTCCATGCGGCTGCTGAACGAGAACGCACCCAACGATCAGGTCATCAAGCTCAAGGCGCTGGAGGCGCTGGAGAAGGTGGCCGACGGAAAGGCCACGAAGCTCATCATCCCCAGCGAAATCCAGGGTCTGGCCGGTCTTGCCACCAGCGCCAAAATGCTGGTGGAGGACGACAAGTAAGAGAAGAAGGCGTACAGCATGGCAAAGAAACCGAATCGCTTCCAGCGGGTACTGCAAGAGGACAAATTTTTCGGATGCAGCGAGATCTGGGTGGACACCCAGACCGGCGTGCAGTACTTCTACCGCAGCAGCGGCTACGGCGGCGGTATGACGGTGCTGGTAGACGCAGAGGGCAGACCACTCCTCTATCGCCGCACCCCCGACGCCCCGGAGTTTTAGTGGGAAAGAAACCGCCCCTTGCAGCGGTCGTAGGGGAGGGGCGGACGACGTGCGCCGTGGAGCGTAAGCGGAACAGGTGCCCTTGGGGTATCCGCCCAAAACGGTGAACGGAAACCATTCACCGATTTGGGCGGGCAGGGTCACCGCCAGCGGCACCGCCGTGCGCCTTGGCTGACCTGCGTCCCCACCGCCAAAAAGGCCGCACAAAAGCTGCTGTACCGGCGACGGTACGGAGAATGACGCAATCGGGAGGCACCGGCAGGTGCCTCCTTTTTTGCTATGCAAAAGCATAGCAAAAAAGGAAGATGCGCCATTTTCTCGCCCCTTCGGGGCAACCGAAAATGATGCGCAAAAACTTCATGCGCTCTGGCTTTTGTCCATGATCGTGGTGCGCAATACTGCGCATGAAGTTTCCTGTCAAAAAAAGTGTGCGCTTTTTGGACAGGTTCCCCTCGCTGCGAACCGTTTTCCGCGCTTTGTCCATGGGCGGTGGATTTTGCAGGGTTGTTTGTTGTCGGTGGACATACGATTCCTGATGAACGCCTTGCTGCCAGCGTTGCTAATAGCTGCTGTTATGTTCCATAGCTTTACTTTTCTCGTTAAATAATCT
>CAYNZG010000363.1:0-1469 GCA_964401525.1 uncultured Ruminiclostridium sp. | reverse complement strand
TTGTTGGGGTGCTCGGGTACGAAATCTCGCTGTTGTACTCGACCCTCCTCACCTCTGGAGCAGTGCCGTTGTTGAAGTCGAACGTGAGGTTGTATGAGTTGATGGTCCATTGTGCATAGAGTGTGTGATCGTTGAAGTTAGTCACTTTGCTCCCTGATTCGATGTGCTCCCCGCCTTCGTTCTCTGTGAACCACCCGAGGAATGTGTGCCCCTCGCGAGTGGCGTTGGGGAGTTCCCCATAAACTCCGCTGCACTCAATAGCCATCGGGTGAGAAGAAGGGAACGATGAAGAGTCCCCGCCATTCACATCGAGGGCCACAGTGTAGTTGGATGATGCGCAGAGCATCCCATGCAATGTGGTGGCCGATGCCACCTCACTTGTGTTGAGTGGAGATGTCAGGAGGTCGTCATTGTACCACCCACTGAATGTGCTCTCATTGTTGTTGGCAGCTGGATCAGGGAGGAGAACTATTTGGGATTCCACGGTGAAGCCCACTCCGTTATTGATTATGAATTTGATAGATGCATTGTTTGTGTTGAGGAGCCACTTGTTCCATGAGAACTTGCTCGAGGAGTATTTGTTCAGTTTGTCCACAACCTCTGAGTTTAATTCAACAAGGGTAGTTTCGTTGTCGATTAGTAACTCATCTAACCTAGTTGTGATGTTGTAGCCAGCGTTGCTGGTCCAGAAGGAGTGTGTCACGTTCGTTGAAGAGATAGCATTCCCAACAAAACTTCCGATGAACTCGTTTCTTTGGCTGCTGGAGGAAATGGTTCCAGCGCTCACACAGTTCTCGATTACAATGTAGTTACTCCCGGCAGCAATTCCTCCGATGTAAACCCCACTATAAGTAGTCCCATTGTGGACAATGCTTCCATAATTGAGGCAGTTCTGGATGTAGACCTTGATGGGTGATGATGGATAGGAGTATCCAACAATCCCTCCAAGATACGAACAATAGCTCGTTCCTAAACTTGTTACTGTTCCGTAGTTAACACAGTTCCTCACTGTGGAATCATATCTAGAAGAATAAGAAGAAATGTACCCAGTGATTCCACCAATGCTCAGGGTATTGTAGCCACTAATAGCCCCATTAAAATTGACACTTCCCATGTTCACATTGTTCTCGAGGTTGCAGATATCATCTGTTGCAGCACACTGCCCAACAAGTGATCCTATGTATGTGGTTATAGTATTGTAACTCGTGAAAGAACAAGAGTCATCAATCACAATATTCTTGATCGTCAGGCCAGATGAGTATCCAAATAAACCAGCGTGACTCAAAGTTGTGTTCATTACAAGGTTACTTATTGTGTGTCCCTGTCCATCGAAGGTTTCTGTGAAGTAGAAAGTGGTGTTCTTCCCGATTGGCTCGAATGAGAGTCCGTTTAGATCGATATCCGAGTCAAGGAAAACTGATGTTCCTGAGTAATTTGCACCGCTGTTCACGGCATTAGAGAATGTGATG
>CAYNZG010000362.1:0-1477 GCA_964401525.1 uncultured Ruminiclostridium sp. | reverse complement strand
AGTCCAACTCGGTCTGCTACGTTAAGGACGGCCAGGCCATCGGCGTGGGCGCCGGTCAGCAGAGCCGCATCCACTGCACCCGTCTGGCAGGCACCAAGGCCGACAACTGGTACCTGCGCCAGCACCCCAAGACCCTGGCCCTGCAGTTCCTGGACAACATCCGTCGTCCTGACCGGGACAACGCCATCGATGTCTATCTGTCCGACGAATACGAGGATGTGCTGCGGGACGGTGTCTGGCAGAACACCTTCAAGGTCAAGCCCGAGCCTCTGACCCTGGAGGAGAAAAAGGCCTGGATCGCTACCCAGACCGGCGTGACCGTGGGCAGCGATGCGTTCTTCCCCTTCGGCGACAACGTGGAGCGGGCCAGAAAGTCCGGCGTGTCTTACATCGTGGAGCCCGGCGGCTCCATCCGTGACGACAACGTCATCGAGACTGCCGACCGCTACAACATGGTCATGGCCTTCACCGGCATGCGCCTGTTCCACCACTAAGACGGCAGCAAAAAAAGAGAGCACAGCAGCGCGCAAGCGTTGGACCGATTTGGGAGGAATACAATGAAAATTCTTGTCGTGGGCGGCGGCGGCCGCGAACACGCCATCATCAAGGCTCTGAAGAAGAGCCCTCGCGTCACGGAGATCTTTGCCGCACCCGGCAACGGCGGCATCGCCGCCGACGCCGTCTGCACTGGCATCGGGGCCAAGGACCTGGAGGCGATCACCGCCTTTGCCAAGGAGAACGCCATCGACTTTGCCGTGGTGGCACCGGACGATCCCCTGGTCCTGGGTGCGGTGGACCTGCTGGAGGCCGAGGGCATCCCCTGCTTCGGCCCCAACAAGGCAGCCGCCATCTTAGAGGGCAGCAAGGTCTTTTCCAAGGACCTGATGAAGAAATATCACATCCCCACCGCCGAATACCGGGTCTTTGACGACATGGCCGAGGCCCTGACCTATCTTGAGACCGCCCCCATCCCCACCGTGGTGAAGGCCGACGGCCTGGCCCTGGGCAAGGGTGTCACCGTGGCCATGACCCGCCAGGAGGCCGTGGAGGCCGTGAAGTCCTGCATGGAGGACAAGGTCTTCGGGGAGAGCGGCAACCATATCGTCATCGAGGAGTTCCTCACCGGACCGGAGGTCTCCGTGCTGTCCTTCACCGACGGCAAGGTGGTCATCCCCATGGTCTCCTCCATGGACCACAAGCGGGTGGGCGACGGCGATGTCGGCCCCAACACCGGCGGCATGGGCACCATCGCCCCCAACCCCTACTACACCGAGGAGATCGCCCAGCAGTGCATGGAGACGATCTTCCTGCCCACCATGGAGGCCATGAACGCCGAGGGCCGCACCTTCAAGGGCTGCCTGTATTTCGGCCTGATGCTCACCGAGAAGGGCCCCAAGGTCATCGAGTACAACTGCCGCTTCGGCGATCCGGAGACCCAGGTGGTCCTGCCCCTGCTGGAGAGCGACCTGCTCACCGT
>CAYNZG010000361.1:0-1481 GCA_964401525.1 uncultured Ruminiclostridium sp. | reverse complement strand
CTAAATAATCGGAAATCTCGCGATATTGTCCGCGGTATTCCAATTTAATCGTGCATTCCGGTGCGATGGTGTTTGAGCAGACACCACCTTCGATTTGACCTACATTTACACGGCAGAGTCCTTTTTCATGCTGTGCGATACAATGCAGATTTAATGCGGCACTACATGCAGCCAGCAATGCATTGCGACCCTCTTGTGCAGCCCCGCAAGGATGTGCGGCTCTTCCGTGGAAGGTGACATCAAGCTGACGGTCACTCATAAAATCACGAACACCGCAGGCGATTGCATGAGATGGAAGCGGAACATTTTCAGCAGAGAGTGCCAGGTGAACCGCCGCAAAATAATCGACATCATCAAGCAGTCCCTTGTCCACCATAGACTGTGCACCTAAGATTATTTCTTCTGCCGGCTGGAATAAGAGTTTGATAACACCGGTGTATTCGGAAATGTTCTGCATGATGCGGCGAGCCAGAGCTAATCCGATTGCGGTATGAGCGTCGTGTCCGCACGCATGGACACAAGCAGGATTTACGGAACGGAAACCATCTGTGATTACAGGGTCGTTTTCGATATATTCTTCTTCATACGGCAGGCAGTCGATATCAAAGCGGAATGCCAAGACAGGACCGGGCTTTCCGGTATCGATGATGGCAGCAACGCCGGGATATCCGTTTGTTTTTCTGACGAGGTCTTCTCTTGCACCTTGTGCGATGGCACGTGCCATGTTTGCCTGTCGAGTGCTTTCCGACAGGTCAACAGGTGCCTGCTTAGGTGTGTCGATGTTTACGGCATCGGCACCCATTAAGATTTGTTTAACCCCGGCAGCCTCCAGTATTTCTGCGACTCTGGCAGAGGTTCTGATTTCAGTCCAGCCTGTTTCGGCAAATTTGTGAAATTCACGTCTGTTCTGAATGATTTCGTTCATTTTTATATGCTATCGGCGAAACTGCAAGGCGGCTTCGCTGATTCTCCTTTCTATACTATCTTTACTGTGACTCATTGCGACTTCTAAAATATTGACCGCCTGATCCATCTGCTGCTCGCTTACAGACGAAAAGCAAAGCCTGATATATCCGCTTCCGCTGTAGCCGTAAGGGAAAAAGACATTTCCCGGCATATAGAGGAGACCTTGTTGTTTACAGAGTGCAAAGAGTTTTTTTTCATTAACATCTTCAGGCAGCTTACACCACAGAGACAAGCCGCCTTCAGGAACTTGGAAACGCAGACCGTTTTCAGCCAAAGGCATGAGCTTGTCGCAGAGATAATCTCTTTTTTGCCTGTAATAGTTCTGCAAAAATTTTACACGTCGGTCGAAAGCACCGCTCTCGATATATTCGTTCAGCATGGCATGGCTGGTTTTATATACTGTCATCTGACCGGTGACTATGAGCCTGCCAATCATATCAATAGGCTCCGGAGGACCTACTATATAGGCGGTTTTATTACCCGGCAGAAAGGTCAGCGTGAATGTGTCTATATAC
>CAYNZG010000360.1:0-1485 GCA_964401525.1 uncultured Ruminiclostridium sp. | reverse complement strand
AACTCGATTACTTCAGCATCCAGCCGGAGATGACCATCTTCTGAACTTCGGAAGTACCCTCATAGATCTCGGTGATCTTAGCGTCACGCATGAAGCGCTCGAAGGGATACTCACGGGTGTAGCCGCAGCCACCGATCAGCTGAACGATGCGGCGGGTAACGTCGGAAGCGGTCTCGGAAGCGAACAGCTTACCCATAGCAGCCAGGTGGCTGTAGGGCTCGTGAGCTGCCTTAGCCTCAGCAGCACGATACAGCAGCAGGCGGGAAGCGTCGACCTTGGTCTGCATGTCAGCCAGCTCGAACTGAGTGTTCTGGAATGCGGACAGGGGCTTGCCGAACTGCTTACGCTGCTTCAGGTAGGGGATAGCTTCGTCGATAGCACCCTGAGCAATACCCAGAGCCTGAGCGCCGACGCCGATACGGCCGCCGTCCAGCAGCTGCATAGCGATCTTGAAGCCTTCGCCTTCCTTGCCCAGCAGGTTCTCTGCGGGGACCTCGCAGTCCTCGAAGACCAGCTCGTAGGTAGCAGAAGCGCGGATACCCATCTTCTTTTCCTTGGTGCCGAAGGAGAAGCCCTTGGTGCCCTTCTCAACGATGAAGGCAGACAGGCCCTTGTGACCCAGGCTCATATCGGGGTTGGTACGAGCGAAGATAACATAGGTATCTGCATAGTAACCGTTGGTGATGAAGATCTTGGTGCCGTTCAGGATGTACTTGTCACCCTGCTTGACAGCGGTGGTGCGGACGCCAGCAGCGTCGGTACCAGCGGAGGGCTCGGTCAGACCCATAGCGCCCAGCTTCTCGCCTCTTGCCAGAGGTGCCAGGAACTTCTGCTTCTGCTCCTCGGTGCCGAACTCCAGGATGGGCCAGGAGCACAGAGAACCGTGGACGGAGAACATGATGGAGGTGGAAGCGCAGTACTTTGCCAGCTCCTCGCAGCATGCGATGTAGGTCAGGTAGGACAGGCCAGCACCGTCATACTCCTCGGGGATGTAGGTGCCCATCATGCCCATTTCAGCCAGCTTCTCGCGAGCGTTCTGGGTGAACTGCTCCTTCTCGTCCAGCTCAGCAGCGATAGGCTTAACTTCCTTGATGCAGAAATCGTGCAGCATGTCGATGATAGACTGCTCCATCTCGTTGAACTTGAAATCCATAGTTTTTCCTTTCTTTTCCATGGTCGTCTCCCCCGCAGAAGCGGGGGAGACGATCTGGTATATTAAATTTTATTTTTGACTAGAGATTAGTCCTTGTCAGCCAGGATCAGCTTGGTCAGTGCGGGGCAGACGTCATACAGGTTACCAACAACACCCAGGTCAGCCACACCGAAGATGGGAGCCTCAACGTCCTTGTTGATGCAGACGATGAAGTCGGAGCCGCTCATACCAGCCAGGTGCTGGATAGCGCCGGAGATGCCGCAAGCGACATACAGCTTAGGACCAACGGTCTTACCGGTCTGACCGACCTGGTGAGCGTGGGGGATCCAGCC
>CAYNZG010000359.1:0-1489 GCA_964401525.1 uncultured Ruminiclostridium sp. | reverse complement strand
AGCTGGTTCAGGGTCTGCTCCCGCTCGTCGTTGCCGCCCATGCGGTTGTCGCGGGCCTTGCCGATGGTGTCGATCTCGTCGATGAAGACGATGCAGGGAGCCACCTTGCTGGCCTCCTTGAAGAGGTCACGGACGCGGGACGCGCCCACGCCCACGAACATCTCCACAAAGTCCGAGCCGGAGATGGAGAAGAAAGGGACCTTGGCCTCTCCGGCCACAGCCTTGGCCAGCAGGGTCTTGCCCGTGCCGGGCGGGCCGACCAGCAGCGCGCCCTTGGGGAGCTTCGCGCCGATCTGGGTGTATTTGCCGGGGTTGTGGAGGAAGTCGATGATCTCCACCAGAGACTCCTTGGCCTCGTCCTGCCCAGCCACGTCGGCAAAGGTCACGCCGGTGGACTTCTCCATGTAGACCTTGGCGGTGGACTTGCCCACACCGCCGATGCCGCCCATGCCGCCCATCCGGCGCATGAGGAAAAAGAGCACGCCCACCATGAGGAACATGGGGATCACATAGCTCAGCAGCAGGCTCATGAGATAGGAGGACTCCTCCTGCATCTCCGAGTAGAACTTCACCTCATGCTCCTTCAGCAGGGGGATGAGCTCGGTGTCGTCGGCGGGGATGGTGGCGGTGACATAGGTGGTCGCGCCGCCCTCCTCCATCTGCTGGGCCAGGACCTCAGCCAGGTCCTCGCTTTTCGCCCCTTGGGGCAGGTCTTCTTTTAGGTAAAAGGTGTACTTGTTGCTGGACAGCTCCACGGTGGCCACCTTGTCCTCCTCCACCATCTGGACGAACTCCGAATAGGGCACCTCCTCGGTGCCCACGTTGGAGATCTTCATGGCTAAGAAGTTAAAAAGGATGACCAGCACGATGGCCCAAATGACCGCGCTGATCAGGCTGCGCTTTTTGGGTGACTGTGGTCCGCTGCCCTTTTTGCCTTTGTTCTGATCGGGATCCAATGCATCCGCCCTCCTGTTCCGGGTGATGACACGCCGGTTCTGGTTTATGTCGCGCGGGAAGAAGATATGTATGACCTCGCTGGGAGGGAACTTTTTCCTGTTACGCAGAGTTTATGCTACCATATTTCCCCTGCCTTTTCAAGGAAGGGTCTTTGTACTGGATGTAAAGTTTCTGTGAATGGGGCGGGGACAAAAAACATATGCCCCCCGTTAAAATAGGTTGAATTTATCCTATTTTGGATATACTAAAAGGAAAGGAGGGATCCCCCATGATGATCAACACCGAGTCCCTGGTCTCCATCACCGAGGCCAACCAGAATTTTTCCCGGGTGGCCCGTCTGGTAGACCAGACCGGCCAGGCCGTGATCCTGAAAAATAACATCCCGCGCTACCTGGTGCTGGAGTTCCCCCTGGCCGAGCAGGAGCAGGAGGCCCCCGACGAAGACATCCGGGCCATCTCCGCGCGACTCATCGCCAAAAACCGCGCAGCCTATGAAAAATGGGCAACGAAAGCCAGCCGCAATTAGTTTGCG
>CAYNZG010000358.1:0-1491 GCA_964401525.1 uncultured Ruminiclostridium sp. | reverse complement strand
GCCCCATTGGGAACACGAGCAGATATTATTTCCGCGGGACGTTCGACGGTCAGGGGCACAAGATCAAGAACTTCAAGGTCGACAGGCCCTTGGCGTATGCCGGCCTTTTCGGGTACGCCTACTACGGTATCAGCATCAGGAACGTGATCCTGGACAGCACATACTCCATCACGAGCTCTTCCAATGGCAACGTATGGCTGGGCGGGCTCGTTGGGTATTGCCAGGGGAGGAATGCCCCCTGCAGGATCGAGAACAGCATCAACCTCGGGAGTGTCACTTTCAGCGGGAACTCTGGAGGGACTCTTTACATGGGAGGATTTGCTGGGTTTATTCAAGCGCAAAGTGGTGCGTACCCCAACAGTGTCAAGAACTGTGACAACTACGGCACTATCGCCCAGACAGGAAACACGGGTGCTTCATATATCGGAAGCATCGCGGGGCGCATCACGAATACAAATTGGACACAGTTTGTAGAATTCTGCTTCAACTACGGGACGATCACCGTCAGCGGGAAAACAGGCAGCCTGAACACCGGAGGAATTGCGGGGCTCCTCTATATGTCTTCTGGATATCCAGCCGATTTTAATAACTGCATCAACTTTGGAGAGATCCAGCTGACAGGGCCCATCACAAGTACTTCGCGGATCGGAGGCGTTGTAGGGTACTACGATGACTATGTGAACGCGGAGTCGTCCATCCGGAGTTGCATCAATTATGGTGCAATCACCTGCGATGTACAAGCCTCAGGGTCCCTGTACATTGGAGGGATTGTGGGATATCACTACTATCATACAAGTTACGAGGCTCGTACATTCGTGAAGAACTGCGTCAACTATGGAAACATCCGGAAGTCAGGGAGCAACAGCGAGTCGTACATCGGAGGGATTGCAGGGTACTACGATGACTATGTGAACGCGGAGTCGTCCATCCGGAGTTGCATCAATTATGGTGCAATCACCTGCGATGTACAAGCCTCAGGGTCCCTGTACATTGGAGGGATTGTGGGATATCACTACTATCATACAAGTTACGAGGCTCGTACATTCGTGAAGAACTGCGTCAACTATGGAAACATCCGGAAGTCAGGGAGCAACAGCGAGTCGTACATCGGAGGGATTGCAGGGTACTTTGATGGCAATCCCCGCTACGTCCACAACTGCCTCAACTACGGGAGTATCACCCAGGATGACGTAACGCCTGGGAACATGTACATCGGAGGTATTGTCGGGCGTGGGTATAATGTGTACATCGGGAATTGCCTGAGCGCTGCGGCAATCTCGACAACATCGACAGCACCTTCCACATATACCGGGGGTATCGTGGGGTATTCCAATTCTAGCACATACATCGACTATTGCTACTGGGGGAGCGATGTGGGCGTGGGCCAGGTGAGTGGACAGGCGAATCCTTCGCGGACATTCAACTGCTCCAGCTATGACGCCGCGACGCTCAGGTTCGCGGAGCCCGTCACGGTGCACAACTACACGGGGA
>CAYNZG010000357.1:0-1499 GCA_964401525.1 uncultured Ruminiclostridium sp. | reverse complement strand
GTACATAGGATGGACGAACCATAACCGGATAACCGATCTTATCTGCGATTGCAAGTGCTTCTTCTACATCTACTGCCATTCCTGACTCCGGCATCGGAATTTCAAGCTTGTCCATCATTGCACGGAACAAATCTCTGTCCTCAGCAAGATCAATAACAGCCGGTGCTGTACCAAGAATCTTTACACCGTTCTTTTCCAGATCAGCTGCAAGATTCAACGGTGTCTGTCCACCGAACTGTGCGATCACACCAACCGGTTTTTCCTTCTTGTAGATGCTCAGAACATCCTCCAGTGTCAGAGGCTCAAAGTACAGCTTGTCAGATGTATCATAGTCTGTTGATACCGTCTCCGGATTACAGTTTACAATAATTGTCTCGAAACCAAGCTTCTTCAATGCAAGAGAAGCATGTACGCAGCAGTAGTCAAACTCAATACCCTGACCGATACGGTTCGGACCGCCGCCGAGGATCATGATCTTCTGCTTCTGATCGGATACCGGATTCTTATCTTCTGCATTATAAGTAGAATAATAGTATGCATTATCCTGTGTTCCGCTTACATGCACGCCTTCCCAGGCTTCTTCTACACCGATCGCAATTCTGCGGTTTCTCACTTCTTCTTCGCTGATCTCAAGGATCTGGCTCAGATATTTATCTGAGAAGCCATCTTTCTTTGCCTGTGTCAAAGCTTCATCTGACGGCAGGCTGCCTTTCTTGGCGATCAATGCTTCTTCTTCCTCTACCAGCTCTTTCATCTGCTCGATGAAATAATGTTTTACTTTTGTGATCTCATGGATTTCTTCTACTGTTGCACCTTTTCTGAGTGCCTCATACATGATAAAGTGACGCTCACTGGACGGTGTCATAAGCATACGCAGAAGCTCATCTTTTGACTTCTGATCAAAATTTTTTGCATGTCCAAGTCCATACCGGCCAGTCTCAAGAGAACGGATCGCTTTCTGGAATGCCTCCTTGTAGTTCTTACCGATACTCATAACCTCGCCTACCGCACGCATCTGTGTGCCGAGCTTATCTTCTACACCCTTGAATTTTTCAAATGCCCAGCGTGCAAACTTAATTACAACGTAATCTCCGTCCGGTACATATCGATCCAGTGTGCCATATTTTCCGCATGGAATATCTTTCAGTGTCAGACCTGTTGCAAGCATTGCAGATACCAGCGCGATCGGGAAACCTGTTGCCTTTGATGCAAGAGCAGAAGAACGGGAAGTTCTCGGGTTGATCTCGATGATGATATCTCTGTCTGTCACCGGATCATGAGCCCACTGTACATTTGTACCGCCGATTACCTGAATTGCCTCAACGATCTTGTAGGATTTCTGCTGCAGACGTTTCTGTACTTCCTCAGAAATCGTAAGCATAGGAGCAGAACAGAAGGAATCACCTGTATGTACACCGAGCGGATCGATATTTTCGATGAAGCACACAGTGATCATGTTATTGTCTGCATCACGTACTACCTCAAGCTCCAGTTCCTCC
>CAYNZG010000356.1:0-1504 GCA_964401525.1 uncultured Ruminiclostridium sp. | reverse complement strand
CTGCTCGGTCATTTGCCTTACAGCCATAGTATAAGAAACATCATATTCAGTTTGGTCGCATGGAGGGCGACATTCTTGCAGTAGCGCGTCAAAACCACTCCTGCGCTATTTTCTTCAAGAACGCCTCTGTGATGGGATAGCCGGAGCTTTCTCCGATCACAGCGTCGATCCCGCAATAGGGGCAGATCGCTGTGCCGTCCCGGTCGCACGGGTTATCATCAATGATCCATTCCTCGATCTCGCTGGGAGAAAATATTTTCAGGCAGTAGAAGCAGCCGCATACTTTGTCCCGTTTGAGCTGCTCCATGTGGTTGTTGCTGTAGGCATGCGCCGCGATCAGATCCATCTGATCTTCATCCATGATATCCATCCCGGTCTCCTCTTCCTATTTGAACGATCATGCGCCCAATAATTTCTGGTCGAATGCAAACAGAGCTTCGTTGATCTCAAAAACATTGTAGTTTCCGTTCCGAATGAAATACTCAATGATAACATCGAACTTATCGGAGCGCGAGAGGGCAAAGCCCGCCTTCATCAGCAGATCCTTCGTCTCATCCAGAGACAGTTCCAGGGCAATGGCGAAGGCGATGGCCGTGGGCTTGCTGGGCTTATAGTTGGCATTGCTGCGGATCTTCGAGAACAGCTTCCGGTCGATGTTGGCCTTCTTATAGACCTGCGCATCCGTCATGCCGGACGCGTCGATCTTCCGCAGGAGCATATCCGAAAAGCTCTCGTCCATCTGCTCCAGGGCATCATCCAGGGAGAGGGCTTTCGAGGGGACCGACATCGGCGCGAAAGGTGGGAATCGATCTGCGAAGGCATCCCTCCAACGCAGACGCTCAGACCGGGCATCGGTGTGAGCATCCACATAGTTGTCATCAATGTACTCGGCAATGTCAGAGAAGAGCTTGCCGCTGATCTGGTAGGCTTTTTTATCGAAGATGACGAGGTAGATCGTCATGTCATTTTCGAGCAGAAATTCGCTGATGGTGTCCATGGCGACGCGAAGGGCCTGATCCTTCGGATAGCCATAAACGCCGGACGCGATCAAGGGAAGGGCCACCGATGCGCAGTCGTTTTCTTTCGCCAGGGACAGGGCGGTCCGATAGCAGGAGATGAGCAGGTCCCGCTCACCGTGTGCGCCGTCCCGCCAACGGGGGCCGACAGCATGGATCACATAGCGGCACGGAAGGTCTCCGGCCCTGGTGATCTTCGCGCTGCCGATCTCACAGCCGCCGAGGGTCTTGCATTCCGCCAGCAGTGCCGGGCCTGCGGCGCGATGGATGCAGCCGTCCACACCGCCGCCGCCCAGAAGCGATGGGTTCGCAGCGTTGACGATGGCATCTACCTTCATTTTTGTGATGTCATTTCGGATGATATGCAGCGGCATAGGCTCCCTCTTTTCCAATGAGAAATAAGCCAGCAACCGGATCGGCTGCTGGCTTTGTGTTGGCGGAGATGGAGGGATTCGAACCCCCGGACGGTTTGACCCGTCAACTGATTT
>CAYNZG010000355.1:0-1535 GCA_964401525.1 uncultured Ruminiclostridium sp. | reverse complement strand
AGCTGCCCGAGGCAAAGCTCAGAGGCTACCAAAAGGGCAGATTCAGCTTCAATGTAAAGGGCGGCAGATGTGAAGCCTGCGGAGGGGATGGTATAATATGTATAGAAATGCATTTTTTACCTGATGTTTATGTGCCTTGCGAGGTCTGCAAGGGCAAAAGGTACAACCGAGAAACGCTGGAAGTTAAATATAAAGGAAAAAGTATCTTCGATGTGCTTGACATGAGTGTCAGTGAGGGAGTAGAATTCTTTCAGAATGTTCCGAGCATTTTGAGATATTTGACGACCCTGGAGGAAGTCGGATTGGGATATATCAAGCTGGGGCAGCCGTCAACACAGCTTTCGGGCGGCGAGGCACAGAGAGTTAAGCTGGCAACGGAGCTGACCAAGCGAGGCACGGGCAAGACGCTGTACATCTTGGACGAGCCGACGACGGGACTGCATTTTGCCGATGTGGACAAGCTCCTGTCAGTGCTGGACAGGCTTGTAGATGCAGGCAATACGGTAGTAGTCATAGAACACAATTTAGATGTCATTAAGAGAGCAGACCATATTATAGATTTGGGGCCTGACGGCGGAAACAGAGGCGGAACGATAGTAGCGACCGGAACGCCTGAAGAAATCGCAGCCTGTCCCGACTCGTATACAGGCCGGTTCCTTGAGAAGCTTTTGAAACGCTGAGAGCGTGCAAAAGCCATAAATCCGCACAGGATAGAAGACAACGGAGGAAATTCCAAATGAAAGAAAAAATGAATCTGACGATGCTCACCGACTTTTATGAAATAACCATGGCGAACGGGTATTTTCAGTCAGAAATGGCAGAGGACATAGCATACTTCGATATGTTTTTCCGCAGAGTGCCCGATGGCGGCGGCTATGCCATAATGGCAGGGCTTGAGCAGCTCATCGACTACCTCAAAAATCTGAAATTTACTGAAGAGGACATCGAATATCTTCGCAGCAAAAATTCGTTTTGCGAAGAATTCCTTGACTACCTGAGAAATTTCGAGTTCAAGTGCGATGTGTGGGCGGTTCCCGAGGGAACACCGATTTTCCCGCATGAGCCTATCGTGACCGTCAGAGGGCCTGTAATGCAGGCACAGTTTATCGAAACTATGGTGCTGCTGTGCATAAACCACCAGAGCATGATAGCTACCAAGGCAAACAGAATAGTCAGAGCAGCACAGGGCAGAGCTGTCATGGAATTCGGTTCCAGACGAGCACACGGTGCAGACGCAGCAATCCTCGGAGCCAGAGCCGCATATATCGGAGGCTGTGCGGGAACAGCTTGTGCGATAGCTGACAGAGATTACGGCATCGCTGCTCTCGGAACGATGGCACACAGCTGGGTGCAGATGTTCCCGGACGAATATTCGGCATTCAAAAAATACGCCGAAATTTATCCGCAGAACTGTGTCCTTCTCGTAGACACCTACAATGTACTCAAATCCGGCGTACCGGCGGCAATCAGAGTATTCAAAGAGATGAAGCCGCAGAAGATGGGTATTCGTATCGACTCGGGCGATGTGGCATATC
>CAYNZG010000354.1:0-1545 GCA_964401525.1 uncultured Ruminiclostridium sp. | reverse complement strand
GCGTGACCATCAAGAATATCTGACATATCCCCCCCGCCGACACATCGGCGGGGGAGATTTTCCCCTTTTAATGTAAGAATAATTTTCTTGACAAGAACCGCAAGAAACCGCTATAATAGCGGAAAGAACACGAAACTACGCAGGAGGTGAGGTCCATGAACAACGAAGAAAAGATCCTGGAATTATTGGTCGCCATGAACGGCCGGTTCGATTCCATCGATGCCCGATTGGACAGGCTCGAGGTCCGGATGGATCGACTGGAAGCCGAAGTGTCTTCCCTGAAAATTCAGGTCAATGAACTGAGAAGCGATGTAGACACTCTGAAGTTCCAGGTCAGTGAACTGAGAACGGATGTAGATTCCCTGAAGACCGATATGGATTCTATGAAGCTCCAGGTCGGCGAGTTGAAGACCGATATGGACTCCATGAAGGTCCAGCTCTGCGACATGAACGAATCCCTGAACGAGCTCAAGGAGGACCACGCCGAGACCCGCGCCGGGGTCAACACCCTGCTGGAATGGGCCGAGGAATGCGGCAATGTCATCAAGTTCCCCCTCCCAAAAGTAAAATAAACGCTGTAAAGACGGCTCCGCCTGGGCGGAGCCGTCTTTTTGTCGAAAAAAGCATCCCGCGGACCTGCTTGGCAGGGTCGCGGGATGCTGTTCACTGCGGCGGTAAACGCCAGGCAGCTTATTCGTACATGGGATACTTGTCGGTGATGGACTTGACGCCAGCGATGATCTCGTCCTTTGCGGTCTCGAACTCGGTAGCGGTCTTCCAGATGAGCTTGCCCAGCAGCTCCATGTCCTCTTCCACCAGGCCGCGGCTGGTAGCAGCGGGAACGCCGATACGGACGCCGGAGGTGACGAAGGGAGACTGAGGATCGTCGGGGATGGTGTTCTTGTTGGCGGTGATGTTCACTGCGTCCAGACGGTTCTGCATCTCCTTACCGGTGATGCCTGCCTTGCGCAGGTCGACCAGCATCAGGTGGTTGTCGGTGCCGCCGGAGACCAGGTCAAAGCCTGCGTCCATGAGGCTGGCTGCCAGAGCCTTTGCGTTCTTCAGCACCTGCTCCTGATAGGTCTTGAACTCGGGCTTCAGAGCCTCGCCAAAGGCCACAGCCTTAGCGGTGATGATGTGCATCAGAGGACCACCCTGGGAGCCGGGGAAGATAGCCTTGTCGATGGTCTTGGCCAGGGCTTCCTTGCACAGGATCACGCCGCCGCGGGGACCACGCAGGGTCTTGTGGGTGGTGGTGGTGACCACGTCAGCATAGGGCACGGGAGAGGGATGCAGGCCAGTAGCGACCAGACCGGCGATGTGAGCCATATCCACGAAGAGGTAAGCGCCCACTTCGTCAGCGATCTCACGGAACTTCTTGAAGTCGATGACACGGGGATAAGCGGAAGCACCGGCGATGATCATCTTGGGCTTGTGCTCCTTGGCCAGAGCGCGGACCTGGTCATAGTCGATGTAGCCGTTGGCATCCACGCCATAGGAGACCATCTTGTAGTTCAGGCCGGAGAAGTTCACGGGGCTGCCGTG
>CAYNZG010000353.1:0-1547 GCA_964401525.1 uncultured Ruminiclostridium sp. | reverse complement strand
ATAGTGGAAACCGTACTGCATACAGATCGCTCCTTTTCTTGATCCTCACGCCTCCCGCTTCCGGGCGCGCCTCTTCCATACCCCTATTGTATCACACCCGCACCCCGCCCGTAAATCTGCAGAACCGGCTTTCTCATCGGCCATTCCGGTGGGCAGTGCCCACACCCACTTGCTGCCGCGCTCTTGCTCACGACCTTGAAGGCCATAGATCAGAGCCTTCAAGGTCTTCCTGTCTATAAAACTGAAAGGCCACATCCCATGAAGGCTGTCGCCAACAGAACACAACCTGAAGCTCTTCCCGGATGGAAAGCCACAAAACCTCCGCCGATCAGATCCATACGGATTTTGAACCACGAATTAACTGTGCCCTGCTGTCGTACATGCGGCGGTCATGCTATACTTTATAGAGCATAAGAAGCGATTTTGCCCGTCTGTATACTCAGGCCCTGCAGAAAGAAGATGCAAGGCCTGTTTTTTTCATCCGGATGCAGTGTGAAGGCGGGCCTGAAGGGAAGAAGACAATGGAGAAAATCAAGACCCTGCTTTCAGAAGAGCTGGCCCGTGCGATTGACGAGATGGGCTATGTAGAGGCCACGCCCATCCAGGCGGCCGCCATTCCCTCCATGCTGGAGGGGCGCGACATCATCGGCCAGGCGCAGACTGGCACCGGAAAAACCGCCGCCTTTGGCATTCCGCTGGTTGAGCGGCTGGACCCGTCGGTGCAAACCGTACAGGCGCTGGTGCTCTGCCCCACGCGCGAGCTGGCCATGCAGACCGCCGGCGAGCTGATCAAGCTGTCCCGCTTCAAGGCGGGCATTTCCGTGTTGCCCGTGTATGGCGGCGCGCCCATTGAGCGGCAGATTCGCGCGCTCAACCAGGGGGTTCAGGTGGTGGTGGGCACGCCCGGCCGCGTGATGGACCACATGAACCGGGGCACGCTTTCGCTGGAGGGCGTGCGCCTGGCCGTGCTGGACGAGGCGGACGAGATGCTGGACATGGGCTTCAGGGACGACATCGAAACCATACTGAACGCAACGCCCGAAGCGCGGCAGACGGCTCTGTTTTCCGCCACCATGCCCCGCCCCATTTACCAGCTGGCGCAGCGCTACCTGCGCGAACCGGCGCACGTCTCCATCACGCCCAGGGAGCTGACAGTGGATCGGATTGAGCAGTACTACATCAGCGTGCGCTCCTTCCACAAGACTGAGCTGCTCAGTCGCCTGCTGCTCCTGGGCGACGTCAAGCTGGCGCTGGTGTTCGTCAACACGAAGACCGGCGTGGAGAGCGTGGTGACCGAGCTGCAGCACCGCGGCTTTTCCGCGGCAGGCCTGCACGGCGACATGCGCCAGATTGAGCGCGACGCCATCATGGCGCGCTTCCGTGCCGGGCTGATCAACGTGCTGGTGGCCACCGACGTGGCCGCGCGCGGCATCGACGTGGACAATATCGAGGCCGTGTTCAACTATGACATCCCGGGCGACGCGGAGTACTACGTGCACCGCATTGGCCGCACCGGCCGCGCGGGCAAAACCGGCGTGGCCTACACC
>CAYNZG010000352.1:0-1547 GCA_964401525.1 uncultured Ruminiclostridium sp. | reverse complement strand
TCACTTCTTCCGCTGGTACCGCTTCACGGTGTTCTCCCCCTGGGCCTGGGTCTCCACCAGGGCATAGTCCTCCAGGGCGGAGCGGTCCAGGCCGTAAAAGAGGGGGTAGTCCCGGTCCGTGCCCTCCACCGGGGCCGTCACCAGGCTCAGCGCATCGATGAGGCCCGCCCGGTGGAAGGCCCCGTTCAAAATGCTCCCACCCTCCAGAAGCAGAGTCTCGATGTCGAAGAGGTCCTTCAGCTTGCTCAGGGCCAGGGGCAGATCCAGGTCCTCCCGGCCTGCCAGCAGGTAGGACACCCCCGTCTCCCGCAGGTAGGCCAGATAGGCGGGGTCCACGTCCTCGCACATCACCTGGACGATGTGGGCACCCCCATAGCCGGGGTCCTCGTCCACGATGGTCGGCCCCTGCCAGCCCAGGCGGCCCCGCCGGTCGAAGGCCACGGCAAAGAACCGGGCCGTCGGGTCGGCCACAAAGTCCCCGGCGGGGACCTCCGCCCCGGCAAAAGCAGTCAGGTCAGGGTACCAGCCCTGGGTGAAGCTCCCCTCCATGGTCAGCCGACCGCAGGCATAGCCGTCGGCCCGGTAGTCCCGGTTGAGCTGATAGTAGACCGCAGCGGCAGCTTCCCCGGCGGGGGAAACGAGGAAGTCCCCGGTGACCTTGCCGTCCAAGGACTCCATCATGTGGCAGATCACATAGGGGCGGTCCATGTCAATCCTCCTCCCGCAGGGCCACGGTGGTGAAGGGGGGCTTGCCCCGGGTGCCGATGAGCTTCACCCCGGCCCGGTACAGCCGCTCCACATCCTCCACCAGGGCGGTGGTGATGACCTCGCCGGGGGTAATGAGGGGGATGCCGGGGGGATAGGCCCAGATGTACTCGCCGGAGACCTTGCCCATGCTGTCGTAGAGGAAGTCGATGCCGCCGGGGGCCATGGCCGCCGCCTCGATGGACCGCTTCCGGGGAGGCAGAGCGGTGACCGTCTCCAGGGGCGGCACCGTCTCCGCCGGGCCGAAGGCCTCGTCCAGGGCCAACAGGGCCTCGGCCAGCCGGGCGGCGAAGGTGTCGTCGGTGCCCAGGCCGGTCATGGCCACGGCGTAGTGGTCCAGGGACATCTCCAGCTCGATGTGGTAGTCCGTCCGCAGCCGCTCCATGAGCTCCACCCCGGTGCAGGCGCAATTCCGGGTGGAGATGACGATCTTGGCCGGATCCAGAGCGAAGATGCCGGGGTAGGTCTGCCCTGCCTCGGCCCCGTGGCCGGGCAGGCGCAGGTGCTTGAGGCCCTTCACTTTTTCGTCAAAATCCGCCAGGCGGGCCTTCCAGGCGGCGAACAGCTCTGCTCCCTGCTCCTCCAGCAGACGCAGGCAGCTGTCCATGGAGGCCAGCAGCAGGTAGGAGGGGCTGCTGGACTGGAAGATCCCCGTCTGCCGCTGGATCTCCGGGATGCTCAAAAACCGGCCCCGGGCGTGGAGGACGGCGGTCTGGGTCAGGCTGGGGAGCATCTTGTGCAGGCTGGCCACGGCCAGGTCAGCCCCCTGGCCCATGGCAGAG
>CAYNZG010000351.1:0-1550 GCA_964401525.1 uncultured Ruminiclostridium sp. | reverse complement strand
GATGAGAAAGAAAAAGAGCGAATATGCCATCCAGCTGAACGAGAAGCAGAAGGTGAAGTTCGTCTATGGTATCCTGGAAAAGCAGTTCCATGCATACTATGAGAAGGCTTCCGCCATGCCCGGCAAGACCGGTGAGAATCTGTTGACGCTGGTGGAGCGCCGTCTGGACAACGTGGTGTATCGTCTGGGCTTTGCCATGACCCGCCGCGAGGCCCGTCAGCTGGTCAGCCACGCTCACTTCACCGTCAACGGCCAGAAGGTCAACATTCCTTCCTATCTGGTTCGCGTGGGTGATGTGATCGAGGTGAAGGAAGGCAGCCGCAGCGCCGCCTGCTTCAAGCGCCTGACCGCAGAGGATGCTCCTCTGGTCAACGTACCCCAGTGGCTCCAGCGCGAGAAGAACGCGCTGAAGGGTACCGTACTGCAGATGCCCGCTCGTGAGGACATTGATATGCCCATCGAGGAGCACCTCATCGTCGAGTTGTACTCCAAGTAATCGGGGAAATGACCCTCACAACGAAGCAACCACGAATATACGGCTCTGGCCGTATCGCCACATGAATTTGAAGGAGGGTACTGCATGATCGAAATTGAGAAGCCCCAGATTGAGTGTGTTGAAACGCCTGGTGATGCTTCCTATGGCAAATATGTGATCGAACCCCTGGAGCGCGGCTACGGAACGACGTTGGGCAACGCACTGCGCCGTATTATGCTTTCTTCTCTGCCCGGCACGGCAGCCACCAGCATCAAAATCGCCGGTGTGCAGCACGAGTTTTCCACCATCCCCGGTGTGAAAGAGGACGTGACAGAGATCGTCTTGAATGTGAAGAAGCTGCTGACCAAGCTGCACTGCGAAGGTGCCAAGACCGTCTTTATCGAGGCGGTGGGCCCCTGCGTGGTGACAGCCGGCGACATCAAGAGCGACGGAGAGGTGGAAGTCCTCAATCCCGAGCTTCAGATCGCCACACTGGATGTGGGCGCCACCCTCAGCATGGAGATCAGCCTGAGCCATGGCCGCGGCTATGTCTCCGCTGACAAGAACAAGGCCCTGCGTCCCACCGCCATCGGCGTGATCCCTGTTGACTCCATCTATACCCCTGTGTATAAGGTCAACTACACCGTTGAGAATACCCGTGTGGGTGCGTCCAGCGACTATGACAAGCTGACGCTGGAGGTGTGGACCGATTCCACCATCTCCGCCCGCGACGCGGTTTCTCTGGGCGCCAAGATCCTGTGCGACCACTTCGCACTGTTCACCGACCTGTCTGACACCATGGGCGACAAGTCCACCGTGGTGGAGAAGGCCACCGATCAGCGGGACAAGGTGCTGGAGCTGACCATCGAGGAGCTGGATCTCAGTGTTCGCAGCTTTAACTGCCTCAAGCGCGCCAATATCAACACCGTCGAGGATCTGATCTCCAAGACGGAGGACGAGATGATGAAGGTGCGCAATCTGGGACGCAAGTCCCTGGAGGAAGTCATCAACAAGCTGGCTATGATGGGTCTGTCCCTGGCCAGCGAGGAAAACAACTAACATCCTATCAAGGAGG
>CAYNZG010000350.1:0-1567 GCA_964401525.1 uncultured Ruminiclostridium sp. | reverse complement strand
GATGAGATCGACTCCATGGGCCTGTTCGACCCGGTGACCCAGCGGCGGACCGCCCAGCGGGACCAGTGTGTCCTGCTCCCCGCCGGGGAGGTCATCGGCAGCCCCACAGACCCGCCGGACCTGGGCCTGCCCCAGGTCTACAACACCGTGGCCACCGCCGCCGACTACCTGCCGGAGGAGGCCCTGGTGATCCTCTGCGACACCCCCCGGGTGGCAGACCGGGCCAAGAGCTACACCTGGCAGCTGGGCGAGGACGTGACCACCCTGCTGGAGCAGGGGACCCTGACCGGCAAGCACCCGGTCCTGGCCCGGACCTTTGATGAACTGTGCATTGTCCTTGCCCGGCGGACACTCCTCTATTTCGATGCCTTCGCCACCGGGGCCCTGCCCCTCTCCCCCGGGTTCCTGCTGTCCCTTTCCGCCCGGCAGCTGGCCGGGTACGGCCTGAGTTTCGAAGCTATGGCCGAGGACCTGGAGCACTATCAGCAGGAGGGCTTTGCCGTGGTGCTGCTGACCTCCAGCCGCCGGAAGGCCGACTCCCTCCAGGCCATGCTCCGGGAGCGGAAAATCTACGCCGCCGTGGATGAGCTCCTCCACGACCTGCCGGAGCCGGGCCGCATCACCATCGCCGTGGGCGGCCTGTCGGCGGGCTTCGACTTCCCCGATGGGAAGTTCGCCGTCCTGGCCGAGGGAGGCGCTCCGCCGCCCCGCAGGAGCAAACGCCGCCCGGCCAAGGACTCCACCCGCCAGCGGCTGGAGTCCTTCACGGACCTGTCCCCCGGGGACCTGGTGGTCCACGAGCACCACGGCATCGGCCGGTTCGTGGGCATGGTGAAGATGTCCGTGGACGGGGCCGACCGGGACTACATCAAGATCCAGTTCGCCGGGGCCGACGTGCTCTACGTTCCCGCCCTGCAGTTAGACCTGGTGAGCAAGTACATCGGCAGCGGCGACGACCCCGACCGGAAACGCCTGTCCAAATTAGGCGGGACCGAGTGGGAAAAGTCCAAGAGCCGGGCCAAAAAGGCCGCCAAGGACATGGCAAAGGGCCTCATCCAGCTCTACGCCCAGCGGCAGCGGCAGGCCGGCCACGCCTTCTCCGCCGACACCCCCTGGCAGCACGACTTCGAGGCCCTCTTCCCCTATCCCGAGACCAACGACCAGCTCCGGTGCATCCGGGAGATCAAGACCGACATGGAAAAGCCCATCCCCATGGACCGCCTCCTCTGCGGCGACGTGGGCTACGGCAAGACCGAGGTGGCCTTCCGGGCCATCATGAAGTGCATTTTAGAGGGCAAGCAGGCCGCCATGCTGGTGCCCACCACCGTGCTGGCCCAGCAGCACTACCTCACCGCCCTGAAGCGGTTCTCCTCCTTCCCCATCGAGATCGCTATGATCTCCCGCTTCCGCACCGCCGGGCAGTCCCGGGAGATCCTGCGCAAGACGGCCCAGGGGGAGGTGGACCTGCTCATCGGCACCCACAAGCTGCTGGGCAAGGACATCCGCTTCAAGGATCTGGGCCTGCTGGTGGTGGACGAGGAGCAGCGGTTCGGCGTGGGCCACAAGG
>CAYNZG010000349.1:0-1572 GCA_964401525.1 uncultured Ruminiclostridium sp. | reverse complement strand
TCGCCGGTGAGCTTGGTGTAGGTGGTGGTGCCGTCGGCCTTGTGGAAGTGCTTCCAGGCCCAGAGGCCGGTGCGCTCTGCGGTCTCGGTGAGCTGACCGTTTTCCTCCCTGGCGTTGACCAGGGTCACATAGCCCTCGTCGGTCTCGGGCTTCTCGTCCAGGAGCCGGAAGACACGCTCGGCACCGGCCAGACCCATGATGACGGCGTTGAACTGCATGGAGATCTGGGAGATGGGCATGTTGAAGCTCTTGTTGAAGGTGAGGAAGCTGGCCAGACCGCCAAGGGTGAAGCCGCCGATGCCGTTCAGGGCCAGGGCACCGCCTGCCACGGCGCAGAGGACGTAGCTGACGTTGCCCAGCTGGGAGGAGATGGGGCCGATCATGTTGGAGAAGGTGTTGGCGTTGTGGGCGCTCTGGAAGAGGGCCTCGTTGCGGCGGGTGAACTCCTCCAGGTTCTCCTGCTCGTGGCAGAAGACCTTCACCACCTTCTGGCCCTCCACCATCTCCTCGATGTAGCCGTTCAGGTCGCCCAGGTCCCGCTGCTGGGAGACGAAGTAGCGGCCGGAGAGGCTGGCGAACTTGGTGGAGGTGATGGTCACGATGGCTACCATCACCAGGGTCAGCAGGGTCAGGGGGATGTTCAGGCTGATCATGGAGACCAGCACGCTCACGATGGTGATGGAGCAGTTCAGCAGCTGGGGGATGCTCTGGCTGATGAGCTGGCGGAGGGTGTCGATGTCGTTGGTGTAGATGGACATGATGTCCCCGTGGGCGTGGGTGTCAAAATACCGGATGGGCAGGGTCTGCATGTGCTGGAACATATCGTTGCGCAGGTTCCGCAGGGTGCCCTGGGACACATAGAGCATCAGCCGGGCCTGGACGAAGCTGGCCAGGATGCCGCAGCCGTAGAAGCAGGCCACCCGGCCCATGGCCCCCAGCAGGGGACCGAAGTCGGCGGTGCCCCCGGCCCGGACCGTCTGGACCATGGGGAGGATGTAGGCATCGATGAGGGTCTTGGTGAACAGGGTGCCCTGGACGGTGGCCAGGACGCTGACCACGATGCAGACCACCACCAGGATCATGTGGACGGCGTAGTTCTTGCCCACATACTTCAGCACCCGGCTCAGGGTGCCCTTGGGGTCCTGCAGCTTGGGGCGGGGCCGACCCCGCCCACCGCCGGGGCCACGGTGAGGACCGCCGGCGGGTCTTGCGTTGGTGTTCTGTGCCATCAGTTGTCCCCTCCTTCGTCAAAGTCGCCGCCGCCCTTGGTCTGGGAGTCGTAGACATCCCGGTAGATGGCGTTGGTGCGCAGCAGGTTTTCGTGGGTGTCAAAGCCGGAGACGATGCCGTTGTCCAGGACCAGGATGCGGTCGGCGTGCTGGACGCTGGAGATTCGCTGGGCGATGATGAGCTTGGTGGTGTTGGGGATCTCCTGGGCGAAGGCCCGGCGGATCTTGGCATCGGTGGCGGTGTCCACGGCGGAGGTGGAGTCGTCCAGGATGAGGATCTTGGGCTTCTTCAGCAGGGCCCGGGCGATGCACAGCCGCTGCTTCTGGCCGCCGGAGACGTTGG
>CAYNZG010000348.1:0-1580 GCA_964401525.1 uncultured Ruminiclostridium sp. | reverse complement strand
CCCTTTGGGGGAGGTGGATTCGGACCGCAGGACCGAAGACGGAGAGGGCAGCCCTGTTGCAGGGATAGACCACCGTGGTCTTCTTTCCCCCATTTCTTTCAAGAAATGGGGGCTGCGGAAGGCACAGTACCCGCGCGGAGGGTCCCTCCCGCCTTCCGACCAAAAGAAAAAGCACTCGAGATCACTCGAGTGCTCTTTCTTTTAGGAGTAACAGAGGATGTCTGAAGAAAGCTCAGTCTTCCAGCTCGTTCTCGCGGATGCGCAGGGCACCAGTGGGGCAGGCCTTGGCGCAGGCCAGGCAGTCCACGCAGCCCTTGACCACGTCGCTGGTGAGGAACTCCGGCTTGATGGCCGTCTCGAAGCCGCGGCCCACCAGGTCGATGATCCCCTTGCCCACCACCTCGTCGCAGAGGCGGACGCACTGGCCGCAGAGGATGCACTTGCCCTGGTCCCGCTCGATGGCCACCAGCCGCTTCTCCTTGAAGGAAGGGTGGATCTGGCCGTCGCCCCGCAGACGCTCCACCTTCTGGGGCTGGAGCTCGTAGAGGTTGGCGCAGCGGATCAGCTTGCACTGCTCAAAATCGTGGCAGCCGCAGTCCAGGCAGCGGGCAGCCTCGGCCCGGGCCTGTGCCTCGGAGAAGCCCAGATTGATGGCCTCGAAGTCGTGCTTGCGCTCCTCGGGGTCCCGGACGGGCATCTTGGCCCGGGGCAGCTTGATATAGTCGGCAAAGGTCTCGGGGCCGACCTTCTTCACGGAGAGGTAGGTCTTGCGATAGGGGACCTCCACGCCGTTCAGATACAGGTCCACCACCTTGGCGCAGCGGCGGGCCTCGCCGATGGCCTCGATGGCGATGGACGCACCCTTGTTGGTGGCGTCGCCCACAGCAAAGACCCCCTCCATGGAAGTGCGGTAGCTGGTCTCGTCGGCGGAGATGATGCCCTTGCGGTTCAGCTCCACCCCGTCGAACCCGGCCACGTTGGCCTTCTGGCCGATGGCGGCGATGACTGCCGTCACAGGCAGGATCTCAAACTTCCCGGGCACGGGAACAGGGCTGCGGCGGCCGGACTCGTCCGGTTCGCCCAGCTCCATGACCTGGAGCTTCAGCTCCTTGACCTTCCCATTCTCGCCGATGATCTCGGCAGGGTTGGTCAGGAACTTATAGATGACGCCCTCTTCCCGGGCCTCGTCGATCTCAAGCTGCTCGGCGGGCATCTCCTTCTCGGTGCGGCGGTAGACCACATAGACCTCCTTGGCACCCAGACGGACAGCGGTGCGGCAGGCATCCATGGCGGTGTTGCCGCCGCCCACCACGACCACCTTGTCGCCGATCTCGGGGGGCTGGCCCAGGGCCACCTTCTGCAGGAAGTCGATGCCGCCCATGACCCCGTCCAGGTCCTCGCCGGGGCAGCCCACAGGCATGCTGGACCAGGCGCCGATGGCCAGGATCACCGCGTCGTACTTGGCCTTGAACTCCTCAAAGGAGGCATCCACGCCGATGCGGTAGTTGTTCTTCATCTCCACGCCCAGGGAGGCGATCTCGGCGATCTCCTCGTCCAGGACGGCCTTGGGCAGGCGGTAC
>CAYNZG010000347.1:0-1589 GCA_964401525.1 uncultured Ruminiclostridium sp. | reverse complement strand
TTGACTTTCATGTCCCTGGGTGGCTGGCATCCACAGCCCAGAACGACCTTTCTTCCGGGATAAGGGGTTTCGAAATAATCAATCACCTTCTCAAAGTTCTCCATCGGTCCAAATTCGACTGGATGCCCGTTCCAAAGATCGATTCTGGGTATGATCTGATACATCTCAAAGAAAAGCCTATCATCCACCTTAAGAAGGCTGTGCAAAGTAGTGCAATCGTCATAGAGCTCCCCATTAAAAGTGAGTTCATAATTATCGGAAACACCTTGGTTTCTCTTTACGTCCTTGATAGTCGCATTTGTTGCCCAGTACCTCCCAATGCTTTTCTTGTTGATTAAGACTTCCTTGGTCGTCGATCTTTTCGCGGCAATGAGGACGCGGGTGTAGTTCCCACTGAAGCAGTTCGCGTACGCAATCTCCTTGAGTTCTTCGACGTTCACAACCATCTTCGTCTTTGGGTCCACAAACACGACGCAACTGGGGTCGTATCCCCATCCCCTGACCTCTTCCAAGAAAGGTGAGCGACTCCACGACACACTTATCTTGTTGTGCTTCGACTCAACCCCGTCAATGACCACAAGGGATGGGTCTCCCCCGTACTCGTACCTCTTGACGGATCTAACACTGGCCAGCACATCCTCGGTTCCTCCGTCTTCACCTCTCCGAAGTTTCCTCATCTCGATACAGATCCACCGCATGATGCCCCCGTAGTCGGCAGTCTCCAGCTCAGACCTCTCTCCAAAAGTATCATCCAGAAGTCTCCTCGACTCCACGGAGAGCCCGCCGTAGTGCCGAGAGATCAGGTCCCAGATCATGTTGTGCTTGTGCAGGTACGGGTACCGGAGAGCCAGGATCTCGTACAGCCCCTCCAGTGCGTGGAGCCACTCCCCCCTCTTCTCTTTATCATGGGAATCCGGGTCAATCTATAAAGGGGAAAAGAATAAAAAGTGAAATCATGAATAAACGTGTGTGTTATATAAAAAGGGGGGGTCATTACCTTTTCCCCGAGGCTATTCAACTGTGCTTCGCACCCCTCACTGAATTCGTTGAAACTCGTGTCGATGTCCTTGAACAGGTAGTCGCACCCCTCTGTCCGTCTCCGGATCTCTTCCATGAACCCCTCCAGCGTAGAAACGTCTTGCATCCCGACCTCCTCGAGCTCCTCCCCGAGCTCTATCCCGCAGAGGGTCTTCATGCTATCTCCGATGCTCATCCTTTTGGTCACTCTCTTCGTTGAGCGCGTGTACGAGACGAGTGGGTGCAACGCATGAAACGCCAGGAAAAGGGTGTTCCCGTGCATCTTTTCGCACACAGCCTTGACACTGTCGTCTGCGCTTCTGCCCCTCTTGTCTTGCCTCGCAGGAACTCCATTGAAGCTGTGACTGATTTTACACTCCTTGTGCATCTCGGAGGCCTTCTCGAAGCAGAAGCTGTCGAACACGGCACAGATGTTGTTAAGCAGGACCATGTGCTTCTCCCCACGGAGGATGTCTCTGGCGTCCCGCAGGACAACTTCCTCAGCCTTTGTCTTCCAATCATCGTTCCACTTGATGACGGTGTCCCTGGGAATCCTCTCCTCCCTCTTGCTC
>CAYNZG010000346.1:0-1600 GCA_964401525.1 uncultured Ruminiclostridium sp. | reverse complement strand
ATGCGGGTCTCAGCAGGCTTCTCAGTGATGGGCTTGTCAGGGAAGATCTTGATCCAGACCTTACCGCCACGCTTGGTGTAACGGGTCATAGCGATACGAGCAGCCTCGATCTGGCGGCTGGTGATCCATGCGGGCTCCAGAGCCTGCAGACCATACTGACCGTAAGTCACGGTATTGCCGCGGGTAGCCTTGCCCTTCAGGCGGCCACGGTGCACGCGGCGATATTTAACTCTCTTAGGCAGCAGCATTAGGCGTTGCCTCCTTCCTTGGGAGCACCGGCTGCGGGCCGGGGACCACGGTTATTGTTATAACCACCCTGACGGTTGCCGTAACCGGGCTTACGGTCACGGTTGAAGTTGCCGTCTCTGCGGCGGCGAGGACGGTCAGGACGCTCCTTGAAGTTCTTGGTGTCCAGGGTGCGGGGGGTGGTGCGCAGGGTCTGGCTCAGGACTTCGCCCTTGTAGATCCAGACCTTGATGCCGATGCGGCCATAGGTGGTGGCTGCTTCAGCAAAGCCATAGTCGATGTCAGCGCGGATGGTCTGCAGGGGGATGGTGCCGTCGTGATAGCACTCGGAACGAGCGATCTCGGCGCCGCCCAGACGGCCGGAGCACATGACCTTGATGCCGCGGGCACCCATTCTCATTGCGCGGCCCATGCAGTTCTTCATGGCGCGGCGGAAGGAGATGCGCTTCTCCAGCTGCTGTGCGATGTTCTCAGCCACCAGCTGTGCGTCGGTATCGGGGGTCTTGACCTCGACGATGTTCAGCACCACGGGCTTGCCCAGCTTCTTCTCCAGCTCCAGGCGCAGACGCTCGATCTCGGTGCCGCCCTTGCCGATGACCACGCCGGGGCGAGCGCAGTGCAGGTAGATCTTGATCTTGGCGTTGTCGCGCTCGATCTCGATCTTGGGAATGCCTGCGGAGTACAGGGTCTTCTTCAGATACTTACGCAGGTTGTAATCTTCGACGATCAGGTCGCCCACCTTTTCGTTGCGGGCATACCAACGGGAGTCCCAGTCCTTGATGACACCCACGCGAAGACCGTGGGGATTGATTTTCTGTCCCATATTCTGCCTCCTCCCTTATTCCTTCTCGGCCACGGCCAGCGTGACGTGAGAGGTTCTCTTGTTGATGCGATAAGCGCGGCCCTGTGCGCGGGGCATGATGCGCTTCAGGATGGGGCCGGGGGTTGCGAAGACCTCGGAGACATACAGCTTCTCGGGGTCCATGTTGTGGTTGTTCTCGGCGTTGGCTGCTGCGCTCTTCAGGAGCTTCAGCAGAGGCTCGGAAGCAGCCTTGGGGGTGGTCAGCAGGACTGCGGTTGCCTGTGCCACGCTCTTGCCGCGGATCAGGTCTGCGACGATCCCTACCTTACGGGGAGAGATGCGCAGATACTTGGTGTGAGCTTTTGCTACCATTTTATCTCTCCTCCTTACTTACCGGTCTTGCTGCCGGCGTGGCCGCGATAGGTGCGGGTGGGTGCGAACTCACCCAGCTTGTGGCCGACCATGTCCTCGGTGACATAGACGGGCACGTGCTTGCGGCCATCGTGCACGGCGATAGTGTGGCCGACGAAAGCGGGGAAGATAGTGGAGGAT
>CAYNZG010000345.1:0-1602 GCA_964401525.1 uncultured Ruminiclostridium sp. | reverse complement strand
ATAGCCCAGTCCTTAACCTCTGCCAGCCAGTTGCCGAAACGCTTTTCGCCGACATAATCAGGGAACCAGTTTACTGTATTGTTATTAGCTACAAGCTCGTCCTTAAGCTTGGACATTTCGATATACCACGACGGCTTTGCATAGTAAACCAGCGGTGTATCACATCTCCAGCAGTGAGGATAGTTGTGCTCCATCTTTTCTTTTTTGTAAATTTTGTCGCCTTCCGCAAGGTACTTGATAATTTCAACATCAAGCCCATCTTCCATAACGAAGTGACCCTTCCAAGGAGTTTCTGTATATTCTCCCTTTTCGTCTACCGGCTGCAAAACCGCAAGATTGTATTTGCGTCCGCACTGATAGTCGTCTTCACCGAAAGCAGGGGCCGTATGAACGATACCTGTACCGTCTTCGGTGGAAACATAGTCCATGCATGTTACGATGAAAGCGTTTTTATTCTTTTCCGGAACACAGAACGGCATAATCTGCTCGTATTCCCAGTATTCCATATCACGACCCTTGAGCTCTTCGACCACTTCATATTCGTCGCTGCCCAAAACCTTAGCACAAAGACCCTTGGAAACATAGAAGTAGTTTCCTTCGTTATCTCCCGATGTCATCTTTACCTTTACATAGTCGATATCCGGTCCCACCGTCAATGCGATGTTAGATGCGAGAGTCCAAGGAGTTGTCGTCCATGCGAGGAAGTACTCGTTTTCTGTGCCTTTTTTCTTGAACTTACAGGTCAGTGTATTAACCTTTACCATCTTGTAGCCCTGTGCTACCTCGTGAGATGCCAAACCTGTTCCGCAGCGTGGGCAGTACGGCAGGATTTTGTAGCCCTCATAAATCAGACCCTTGTCAAATGCCTGCTTAAGAATCCACCAGCCTGTTTCGATGTAGTCGTTGTCGAGCGTGATGTACGGATTATCCATATCTGCCATATATGCCATTCTGTCTGACATATCAGTCCACATATTGGTGTATGTGAAAACGGACTCACGGCATTTTTCGTTAAATTCCTTGATTCCGTATGCTTCGATATCCTGCTTGCCTGAGAATCCGAGCTGCTTTTCAACTTCGATTTCAACAGGAAGTCCATGGGTGTCCCAGCCGCCCTTTCTCTTTACCTGGTAGCCCTGCATAGTCTTGTAACGGTTGATGGAATCCTTGAGGGTTCTCGCCATCACATGGTGGATACCCGGCTTACCGTTAGCTGTAGGCGGTCCTTCATAAAACACGAAAGACGGTGCACCTTCTCTTGCCGATACACACTTATGCAGCAAATCTTCTTCTTTCCATTTCGCCACTTGCTCATTTTGGACATCTGCAACCGGCTTTTCCGATAAGTTCTTAAACATCTTGTTTTATTTTATCCTTTCTTCTTTGCTTAGTTCTTGTCTGTTTTGCTGAAATTCGAATAGATTTAAGCCTCCTGCGGCATTTCGTCCATACCGCATGACTCGTCTCTGCTGTAGGTAATCAAATCCTCTGCGATTTCGTGTGCTGCGATGGATACGGGACGATCAATCTCCACATCTGTAAGGATAGGCTTGCCGTCAATAATATCTCTGGCTCTCTTTGCCGCCAAAATGACGAGCGTAT
>CAYNZG010000344.1:0-1632 GCA_964401525.1 uncultured Ruminiclostridium sp. | reverse complement strand
GTGACGGTGGATCCCAAGAACGCCAAGTCCGGCCGGACCGTGACCGTCACCGTCACGCCGGACAGCGGCTATACCCTCGAAACACTGACCGTTCTGGACAAAAACGGCGAGGAAATCGAACTGACCGACAAGGGCGACGGCACCTATACCTTTACCATGCCCAGCGGCAAGGTGGAGGTCAAGGCCACGTTTATGGAGGATAACTCCATGCTGAACCACTTCGTGGACGTGTTCCCCTCCGACTACTACTACGACGCGGTCCTGTGGGCGGCGGAGCGCGGCATCACCGGCGGCGTGGATGACACCCACTTCGGCCCCAACCTGAGTTGCACGAGAGCACAGCTTGTCACCTTCCTGTGGCGGGCGGCAGGGCAGCCCGTGGTGAACGACGGCATGAGCTTCACCGATGTGGATGCGGATGCCTACTACGGCGAGGCCGTCCGCTGGGCAGCCTCCCTCGGCATCGTGGGCGGCTATGGCAACGGCCTGTTCGGCACGGGCGACACCATCACCCGGGAGCAGATGGCGACCATCCTCTACCGCTTCGCCCAGAGTATGGGCCTGGACACCACCCAGGGCGGCATGACCCTGCGGGAGTTCAACGACTACGAGAGCATTTCTGACTACGCAGTCCAGGCGATGCAGTGGGCCGTTGACGCGGGTATCGTCCAGGGCGACAAGGGGAACCTGATGCCCCAGGGCGACTGCACCCGCGCCCAGATCGTGACGATGCTCTATCGTCTGCTGGGTTGATCGATCAAATAAAAAAGGCGGAACGGCTCATGCCGTTCCGCCTTTTGGCGTATTGCGGATAGGATATCTCAAGCCCCTCAATACCGCCGGAGCAGGCCCACCACCTTGCCGATGATCTGGGCCTGGGTGCCGTCGATGGGTTCGTAGTCCGGGTTTTCCGGCAGGAGCCAGACGGCCCCGTTTTTCAGGGAGAGGGTCTTCACGGTGGCCTCGTCCTCAAAGAGAGCCACCACGATCTCGCCGCTGCGGGCCTGGGGCTGGCGGTGGACGATCACCAGGTCCCCGGGCAGGATGCCCGCCTGGAGCATGGACTCCCCCCGGACGGTCAGGGCGAAGTAGTCCTCCGGGTGCGGGCCGGTGGGAAAGGGGATGTATTCCTCGATGTGCTCCTCGGCCAGGATGGGGGCCCCGGCGGCCACATGGCCCACCAGAGGGACCTGGTCCTTCTTGGGCTGGGGGTCGTCCAGGAGGGTCAGGGAGCGGGTCTTCCCGTCGTTCCACTGGATGAGCCCCAGGGCGCGGAGGTTGTCCAGGTGGAACTTCACGGTGGAGGCGGAGCGCAGGCCCAGCCCCGCGCCGATCTCCCGGACGGAGGGGGGGTAGCCATATTCCCGGGAAAAATCCCGGATAAAATCGTAGATCTTCTGCTGTTTGGGGGTGAGGTTTCCCATGGGCGCGGCCTCCCTTTCATTCTTCGGCTGTATTGTATCACGCCCGGCGGGAGAAGTCAAACAGACGTTCGAAAAGCTCCCCGGCACGGTCTCGCGCCGAAAGGCTCCCTTGTGTAAAGGGAGCTGGCAGTGCGCAGCACTGACTGAGGGATTGACCGGACCTGCGACGCTTTCAACCCCTCCGTCTTGGCCTGCGGCCAAGCCACCT
>CAYNZG010000343.1:0-1637 GCA_964401525.1 uncultured Ruminiclostridium sp. | reverse complement strand
CGCTCATCTCGCTCCCCACGCCAGTGTGCGCACTGGCTCGGAATGACAGGATTTTCCTTTCACCGGGCGGTTGCAAGAACATTTCCGGCTCACCGCCCCCATCCCCTGTTTACAGCAGCAAAGACGCCGCAGCGGGGGCTGCGGCGTCTTTGTTTGAGCTATATCATGGTCAATGATATAAAACAGGAATAGAGGCTTTTTGGAGGGAACATTATATCAGAACAGCGCGATGGAAGACCTTTTTACCCTTGCGGATCACAACACCATCGCCTGTAAACTGCTCGCAGCCGAAGGTGGTCTCGATCGCGGACACCTTCTCGTCGTTGACGGATACGCCGCCCTGCTGCACCAGACGGCGTGCCTCGCCCTTGGAGGCGGCCAGACCGCACTTCACCAGCAGGTTCAGCACGTCAATGGAGCCGCCGCCGAAATCGTCGTTGGTCAGCTCCGTGGTGGGCATATGCTCGGCATCGCCTGCACCGGAGAACAGGGCGCGGGAGGCCGCCTTGGCCTTCTCGGCCTCCTCCTGACCGTGCACCAGCTTGGTCAGCTCGTAGGCCAGGATCTCCTTGGCCTCGTTCAGCTGAGCGCCCTCCCAGGAGGACATCTTGTCGATCTCCTCCAGAGGCAGGAAGGTCAGCATCCGGATGCACTTGAGCACGTCCGCATCGTCCACATTGCGCCAGTACTGGAAGAACTCGAAGGGGCTGGTCTTGTTGGGATCCAGCCACACGGCACCGCTGGCGGTCTTGCCCATCTTCTTGCCCTCGGAGTTCAGAAGCAGGGTGATGGTCATGGCGTGGGCATCCTTGCCCAGCTTCCGGCGGATCAGCTCGGTGCCGCCCAGCATGTTGCTCCACTGGTCGTTGCCGCCGAACTGCATGTTGCAGCCATAGTGCTGGAACATGTAGTAAAAGTCGTAGCTCTGCATGATCATGTAGTTGAACTCAAGGAAGCTGAGACCCTTCTCCATGCGCTGCTTGTAGCACTCGGCCCGCAGCATGTTGTTGACGGAGAAGCAGGCACCCACCTCACGCAGCATCTCGATATAGTTCAGGGGCTTGAGCCACTCGGAGTTGTACAGCATCAGCGCCTTGCCCTCGGAGAAGTCAATAAACTTTTCCATCTGGCGCTTGAAGCACTCGGCATTATACTTGATGGCCGACTCGTCCAGCATCTGGCGCATGTCGGTACGGCCGGAGGGGTCGCCGATCAGGGTGGTGCCGTCGCCGATCAGGGCGATGGGCTTGTTGCCCGCCATCTGCAAACGCTTCATCAGGCACAGCGCCATAAAGTGACCCACATGCAGCGAGTCCGCCGTGCAGTCAAAGCCGATGTAGAAGGTGGCCTTGCCGTTGTTGACCATCTCGCGGATCTCTTCCTCATTCGTGACCTGCGCGATCAAGCCGCGGGCCACCAGTTCCTCATAGATACCCATTTTTTTACGTTCCTTTCTTATCGAATCTGTACTCAGAGTGTTTGAACAAGGTGCAAAATAAAACGCCCCCTGTCCTTGGACAGAGGGCGACAAAATATCGCGGTACCACCTCATGTTCGCCGCCTCCTCACGGAGAACGGCCTCGTCGGGTGCTGACACACCCTATCGCTGTAACGGGCGAACCCGACACATCCCTACT
>CAYNZG010000342.1:0-1638 GCA_964401525.1 uncultured Ruminiclostridium sp. | reverse complement strand
GGTGTGGGTCATGCGGGTGCGGTAGTGGTCCCCCTCCGGCTGGAGAAAGACCTGGGTCTTGTGCATCAGCCGCCGAAAGGACTTGGAGTGGACGATGCGGTCAACGTCCCGCTGGTAGCAGGTGCGGACCGCGCAGGGCGGGATGGGCCGCAGCCGTCCCCGGCTCTCCGCCGCCCGGGCTGCGTAAGGCGACAAGCTCTGCCGTTCCCGTTCTTCCGTGCTTTCTCGCAGGGTCACAGTCCTCACTCCCCTCTGTTCAGACAAAACAATGGGTGGTCTCTATCCTTCTATCTATTTATACGAAAACTTTTTCAAAAATCCTGCCGGAAAATTAAGGTTCTACCGGTGCGGCCCGAAAAACCTCGCCCAGATGCTCTGCGGCGATCTGTCCGGCGGTGAGTTCCGTGACCCGGGCCTCGTAATCCGGCCAGCGTTCAGCCGGAAGCAGCGCGTGGACGCACACGTCGGCACCGTACTCGATCTCGCCCAGGATGCCCTGGACGGCCGCCACCTCCAGCTTCATGCGCTCCAGCAGGTTGTAGGGGCAGCGCACGGCGGTCTCCGCCCACTGGCGGACCACCGAGATCCCGGCCTCCTCCAGGGTGTCCTTGGCGGACTTGGTATAGGCCCGGACCAGGCCGCCGGTGCCCAGCAGGATGCCGCCGAAGTACCGGGTGACCACGCAGCAGACGTTCTCCACGCCCTCGCGCTTGAACACCTCCAGCATGGGCTGGCCTGCGGTGCCCTGGGGCTCCCCATCGTCGGAATACCGGGTCACGTTCCCCTCCCGGAGGATGTAGCACCAGCAGTTGTGCCGGGCATCGTAGTGCTTGCTCTTCATTTCCGCGATCTTTTCCCGGGCCTCCTCCTCAGTCTCCACCCGCCAGACATGGCCGATGAAGCGGGAGCGTTTTTCGGTGAACTCGGTCTCGCAGAAGTCCCGACCGGGAACATAATACTCTGCCATGCTCAGTCCTCCCAGGGTTCTTTTTTCGGGGTCCAGCCGTCCACGATGTAGTCCTTCACCTGGCCCACGGTCTTCTCCGAGCAGACGGCCACCACCTGGATGGTGGTGTCATACTCCACGGACTCCACCTTGGCATCCCGGTAAAGGCCCTCCAAAATGCCGCCCTTGTCATAGGGCAGGGCCAGGGTGACCCGGTAGAACCCGGTGTCCAGCCGCTGGCCGATCTTGGCCAGCAGCTCATCCAGGCCCTCCTTGGTCTTGGCGGAGATGGACACGATGTCCTCGCCGTGGGGGCGGATATCGCCCACATACACGTCGGACTTATTGAACACGTCGATGCGGGGGGTGGCCTCTGCGCCCAGCTGGGCGATGAGCCGCTCCACCACCTCCACCTGGTCCCGCCACTCCGGGTTGGACGCGTCGATCACATGAAGAATCAGGTCGGCATAGGTCAGCTCCTCCAGGGTGGCCTTGAAGGCCTCCACCAGGTGGTGGGGCAGTTTCCGGATGAAGCCGACGGTGTCGGAGATGAGCACCGTGCAGGTGTCCGAGATCTCCAGGGTGCGGGTGGTGGTGTCCAGGGTGTCAAACAGCCGGTTCCGAGCGGGAATGGCCGCGTTGGTCAGGGCGTTGAGCAGGGTGGACTTGCCCGCGTTGGTGTAGCCCACGAT
>CAYNZG010000341.1:0-1643 GCA_964401525.1 uncultured Ruminiclostridium sp. | reverse complement strand
GAGTCCATCGAGGGCAAGCGCGGTATGCCCCGCCTGAAGCCTCCCTTCCCCGCCCAGAGCGGCTATCTGAACGAGCCCTCCAACATCAACAACGTGGAGACCTTTGCCAACGTGGCCTGGATCCTCCAGCACGGCGGCGCAGCCTTTGCCGCCATGGGCACCGAGAACTCCAAGGGCACCAAGGTCTTCGCCCTCACCGGTAAGGTCCGCCGGGGCGGCCTGGTGGAGGTCCCCATGGGCAACAGCCTGAAGGATGTCATCTTCGGCATCGCCGGGGGCATCAAGGAAGACCGCCAGTATAAGGCCGTCCAGATGGGCGGTCCCTCCGGCGGCTGCATCCCCGCCGAGCTTATCGACACCCCCATCGACTACAAGGCCCTGGCCGCCACCGGTGCCATCATGGGCTCTGGCGGCATGGTGGTCATGGACGACACCACCTGCATGGTGAACATCGCCCGGTTCTTCCTGGACTTCACTGCCCGGGAGTCCTGCGGCAAGTGCGTCCCCTGCCGCATCGGCACCACCCGCATGAAGGAGATCCTGGACCGCATCTGCCAGGGCGAGGGCCAGGAAGGGGACATCGAGCTGCTGGAAGAGCTGTGCGTCTCCATCAAGGACGGCGCGCTCTGCGGCCTGGGCCAGACGGCCCCCAACCCTGTCCTCACCACCATCCGTTACTTCCGCCACGAGTACGAGGCCCACATCCGGGACAAGAAATGTCCCGCCGGTGAGTGCGCCGCTCTGCTGAAGATCTCCATTGACGCAGACAAGTGCAAGGGCTGCACCCTCTGCGCCAAGAAGTGCCCCGTGGAGTGCATCAGCGGTGCACGGAAGGAGCCTCATGTCATCGATCAGTCTGCCTGCATCAAGTGCAAGCAGTGCGTGAGCTCCTGCAAGTTCGACGCCATCGTCGTGGAGTAAGGAAGGAGGGTGTTATCCATGAAAAAGATCAAAGTGACGATCAACGGACAGGTCTGCACCGGCACCCCCGGCCAGACACTGCTCCAGTTGGCCGAGGCCAACGGCATTCACATCCCCAACCTCTGCCACAACAGCGAGCTGAAGCACTACGGCGGCTGCTCCCTGTGCGTGGTGGAGGCGGAGAACAGCCCCAAGCTGTTGCGGGCCTGTGCCACGGAGGCTACCGACGGCATGGTCATCCACACCGAGTCCGAGCGGGTGGTCCGCACCCGTAAGACCAGCCTGGAGCTGCTCATGAGCGACCACGACGGCGACTGCCGCGGCCCCTGCGTGCTCAACTGTCCCGCCAGCGTCAACGCCCAGGGTTACGTCCAGGCCATCGCCCGGGGCGATGACAAGGAGGCTGTGCGCATCATCAAGGAGCGTCTGCCCATCCCCGCCTCCATCGGCCGGGTCTGCCCCCACCCCTGTGAGGGCGGCTGCCGCCGCCAGATGGTGGAGGAGTCCATCTCTATCGCTTACCTGAAGTATTTCGCTGCCGACAATGTCATCAAGGCCGGCGGCTATCTGCCCGCCAAGGCTGCCTCCACCGGCAAGCGGGTGGGCATCATCGGCGGCGGCCCCGGCGGCCTCACCGCCGCCTACTACCTGTCTCTGAAGGGTCACCGGGTGACCATCGTGGATGCCATGCCCCAGATGGGCGGCATGCTGCGCTATGGCAT
>CAYNZG010000340.1:0-1649 GCA_964401525.1 uncultured Ruminiclostridium sp. | reverse complement strand
ATATAGGGCGGCAGGGGCATTTTGCCCAGCCCCTCCAGGACCTCTAAGAAAATGCCCTCATAGTCGAAGCGGACCAGGCGGTTGCCATTCTCTAAGACCTCGGTGACCTCGGCGGTGAGCTGGCCCTCGCCGAAGGTCAGCTTGGCTCCGGTGCGCAGCTTCTTGCCCGGGCGGACTAGGCATTCCCAGGTCTTGTCCCCCCGGTCAATGAGAAGCATGACCTCGCAGGCCCCGCCGCCCGGCTCCCGCTTGCCGATGAGGCGGGCGGGCAGGACCCGGGAGTCGTTCAGCACCAGGCAGTCGCCGGGCCGCAGGAAGTGGGGCAGGTCATAGAAATGGTGGTGGTGGGTCTCCCCCGTTGCTTTGTCCAGGACCAGCAGCCGGGAGCCGTCCCGCTGCTCCATCGGCGTCTGCGCGATGAGTTCCGGGGGCAGATCATAGTAAAAATCAGACGTTTTCATGGGAAACCATCCTCTTGTTTGATAGAATCGCACCTTACCGGGCCTGCTCCGGTGGCAGCGCAGCCGCTTTTGCATAGAATGAAACAGCACCCGCTTTCGAAGCGTCCCGCGAAGGGCTGGCGACTTGACATTGAAAATCGTCTGTGCTATATTCAATAAAATACAGGCTTTATCCAGCAAGGCATTTGGGCCATGGCCGCCTTGGCGCTCATGGTCTCATATTTTTTTATTATAATACAGATACCCCTGTCTTTTCAACTGTTGTTTTCAAAGAAGGCCGGTTTTCCGGACACGGGCGGGTGTATCGATGTCAGGAGGTCCTTCTTATGAAAAAGTACGCTGTGGGTGTTGTCGGTGCCACCGGCATGGTGGGCCAGCGGTTCGTCACGCTGTTGGAAAACCACCCCTGGTTCCAGTTGACTGCGGTGGCCGCCAGCGCCCGTTCCGCGGGCAAGACCTATGAAGAGGCCGTGGGCGGCCGCTGGGCCATGTCCACCCCCATGCCCCAGGAGGCCAAGAGCCTGGTGGTCCTGGACGCAGAGGCAGACAAGGAGACCATGGCCGCTGCTGTGGACTTCATCTTCTGCGCTGTGGACATGAAGAAGGAGGATATCCGCGCCCTGGAGGAGGCTTACGCCAAGCTGGAGTGCCCCGTGGTCTCCAACAACAGCGCCCACCGCTGGACCGAAGACGTGCCCATGGTCATCCCCGAGGTCAACCCTGAGCACATCCAGGTCATCGAGGCCCAGAGAAAGCGTCTGGGCACCCAGCGGGGCTTCATCGCCGTCAAGTCCAACTGCTCCATCCAGTCCTATGCTCCCGCCCTGCACCCCCTGCGCGCCTTCGGTATCGAGAAGGTCCTGGTCTGCACCTATCAGGCCATCTCCGGCGCAGGCAAGACCTTCGAGACCTGGCCCGAGATGGTGGATAACCTTATCCCCTACATCGGCGGCGAGGAAGAAAAGTCCGAGAAGGAGCCGCTGAAGGTCTGGGGCACCGTGGAGAACGGCAAGATCGTCCCCGCCGAGCATCCCTCCATCACCGCTCAGTGCCTGCGTGTGCCTGTCTCTGACGGCCACACCGCCGCTGTCTTCGTCTCCTTCCGCAACACCCCCACCATGGAGGAGATCAAGACCCTGTGGAAGGACTTCGCAGGCCGCGCCCAGGAGCTGGAGCTGCCCAGCGCAC
>CAYNZG010000339.1:0-1650 GCA_964401525.1 uncultured Ruminiclostridium sp. | reverse complement strand
CCTTCATCCCTTTCGCGAGGTCGGGGAGGAGCACAATCTGTGAGTTGAGGGTGAGAGGCGAACCGGTGGCGTCGATGGTGAAGGTCATATTGTTCTTCCCCTCGTTCATCGCCCAATATGAGTAGTCAACGTAAATGCTGTTCCTGGTCACAAAGGAGTTAAGGGCCTCAACAGGAGTGGTCACGGTGTAATTGTATATATAGATGGGTTGCCTGAATTTGAAGGTGTTGTAGTTATACATTGAGCAGCCAGTCACACTCGCAGGGATCCCAGTCCCATTCACACGACTCATTCCAGAATCGCTTCTCCAGTAACAGTAACTGATGTATGTGTGACTCTCAATCTTCCCCACAACGGCTCCAATGTATTTGCTCACATAGGACCCGTATGTTGAAATGGTCCCGGTGCTCAAGCAGCTCTCGAAGTGCACGTAGTAGCTGTATCCGGAAATCCCTCCCATATACACATTCTCCGTAGTTGTCCCCTCATGCTCGATTTTCCCATGGTTGGCGCAGTTCTGAACGTATTTATGGTCGTTTTGAGTAGTGTACCCCACAAGCCCTCCAGCATAAACATTATTGCCAGTCCCGAGCTTCGTTATCAAGCCGTAGTTGGCGCAGTTCTTCATGGCCTTATCATAGGCCGAATTGAGATATCCCGCAAGCCCTCCGATGTGTATGATCCCTTCCGTCTTCCCCTCATGTTTAATGGCTCCGAAGTTGAGGCAACTCAGGATGGATAATTCAGTTTTAGTTGAAGTCCCATAAAGATACCCCACAAGCCCCCCAATATGCGAGGTCCCACTAGTAACAGACTTCGTGACGGCGCCGTAGTTGATGCAATTCTTCAAATGGGCCCCATTAACCGAAGATGTTTGGAAGCGCCCAACAAAACCTCCCAGATACAATGTGTACCCGCTGATATTCCCTTTGAAGCTCACACTCCCGAGGTTCACGCTGTTCTCAATCCTGCATGGTGCAGAGTTTCCATAGCAAACCCCTATGAACCCTCCGACCCACTTGCTGCTGCTTCTGGTAGAGCCAATGATGGAACAGCTGCTGTCCAGGATGAGGTTTTTGATACTCACCCCATAGTTGGAATACCCGAATAGCCCGGCGAACTGAGATGTCCCGTTGATAAAAAGGTTGCTGATCGTGTGCCCTTGCCCATCGAATGTCCCTTGGAAGAACTTATTGATGTTGCTGGTGTTCCCGATGGGGCTGAGCTGCTGCAGGAGGTACTGGGGGATCTCGATGTCGCTGTCGAGGAACACGGTCGTCCCGTTGAACTGGCTCATCCCGGAGTTAACGGCCTTGGAAAGACTGACAAGATCCTCGGCGGTCTTGATCCGGGTGCAGCTCCACACGGCGCGGAGGGTGACATTACGCTTAGGCATGGTGAAATTCCACTTCATGACGTCACCGTAGTCGTTCTCCCACCATCCAAAGGTGCAATCTTCCTTCTTCATCGATATCCTCGGAAGAGCCACAATCTCGTTGTATCCAGCTTCTATCGCTTCAACATCACTTCCTCCCCGGGCGTCGAAGGTGATGGTCCGGGTCCTGTTCCCCCACTTCCCATAAAGCATGGTGTTGCTAGTAATATTGAGTGTGGTTAGGGGCAATGTGCACTCTTCGTCCGTGTACCACC
>CAYNZG010000338.1:0-1653 GCA_964401525.1 uncultured Ruminiclostridium sp. | reverse complement strand
CCGGCACAGGTCCCAACCTACCTCAACGGGGTCCAGGGGCGAAGCCCCGGCGCTCTTTTCTCCCCATTTTCTCCGGAGAAAATGGGGGCCCTGCCGGGAGGCACCGTCCGGAGGGCGCACCCCCTTCTCCTTTTTGAGCAATGAAAAACCCGCTGCCGGGTCCGGCAGCGGGTTTTTCGCTTATGAAGGGTGCAGGTCCTTGCGCATATAAATGGTCGTGTCGATGGGGCTGTGGGTGTAGCTGGGGATCTCGTAAAAACCCAGGTCCCGGTAGAGCCGCAGGGCTTGCCGCAAAAAGGGGAAGGTGTCCAGGACCATAGCCTGGTACCCGTCCTGCTCGGCATCCCCCAGCAGCATCTCCACCAACCGGCGGGCGATGCCCCGCCCGCGAAAGGCCGGGCGGATATACAGCCGCTTCATTTCACAGCGGGCCTGATCCAGCCGCTTCATGGCCACGCAGCCGGCGGCCTGGCCATCCACCCGCACCAGGTACAGGCGGCCGCCCGGGCGGCCGTATTTTTGGTCCGGGTGGCGCAGCTCCCAGTCAAAGCGCTGGAGCTTCAGGTAGCCCGCATAGTCCGGGTCATTGGCCACCACCTGGGCGGCGTATTCCAGGAACAGCGCCTGGATGGCCTCCAGCTCCTGGTAGGCCGGTTCGATGGTGATCTCCACAGTCTCCGTATCCTCTCCTCTGGGCAGGGGCCTTTATGCTTCGACCGGCTCGGCGGCAGCTTCCGTCGGCTCTGCCGCATCCTCTGCGTGGCCTTCGGCATCCACGAAGTCGCCCTCGTCGGCTTCCTCCTCCTGGTCCATGGCGTGGATGACCACGTCCTCGTCCAGGTCTACGGAGAAGAAACCGTCCTCGTCCTCCCGGGCACCCAGCTTGTCCGCGATGCCCTCCACGGTCTTACGGATGCCCTCACGGTTGAGATAGGCGGCGACTCCGCCGCCGACCATAGCGGCCACAGCGCCCACAGCCACCACCGTGCTAAAACTAAACTTTTTTGCCATCGGAATACCTCCTTGCCATTATATTGCTGCTTATCATAACTTACTTGGCTTTTTATTTTACTGACTTATGACCGATTTGTCAATCCATCCCAGCAAGGAAGCCTGCCGCAAGACGCGGCAGGCTTCTCGAACCGATCAGTAATGATATTTTTTGCGGAAGGCCGCCATGAGGCTCAGAGCTAAGGCAGCTGCCACCAGCTCCGCCGTGGCCGTGGAGAGCCAGATGCCGTCCAGCCCCAGGAACAGGGGGAGGATCAGCACCGCGCCCACCTCGAAGACCAGGGACCGCAGGAAGGCGATGAGGGCGGAGATCAGGCCGTTGTTCAGGGCGGTAAAGAAGCCGGAGCCAAAGATCGCAAAGCCCGCAAACAGGAACAGGAACGAGAAAATGCGGAAGGCATGGATGGTCATGTCCATCAGGGCCTGGTCGTAGCTCACGAAGACCATGGCCAGCGGACGGGCCAGCACGAACTCCGCCAGCAGGAACATGACGAAGCCGGTCACAGCCACAAATCGGAGGCTCTTCCGCCGCAGATTTTTCAGCTCATCATAGTTGGCTGCGCCGTGGTGGAAGCCGACGACCGGCGTCAGGCCCACGGAATAGCCGATGAAGGTGGCCAGGAAGATCATGCTCACATACAT
>CAYNZG010000337.1:0-1662 GCA_964401525.1 uncultured Ruminiclostridium sp. | reverse complement strand
CCATTTGTAGATATGTACGTCGGAGCCGCAGATGGCAGTTTTGTGAATCTTGATGAGAACCTCTCCGGGGCCGGGAGTGGGAACCGATACGCGCCGCAGCTCAAGACCCGGGCCGGCGGTCGGCTTAACGATTGCATCCATCATTCTTTCCATGGTACTTCCTCCTGACATTGAGTTGCTGCTGTTTATATTTCTAGTGTCCTTGACAGAAAAACACATTGGCTATATTATAGCCCCAAAACCGGCAAATGTCAACAAAATGTCCGTGGAATAAAGACAAATATGAAAATCATATTGCATATAGAAAAGCGCGCGTCCTGCCTGATGTAAAATCTGATCCAAAACCAATGGCAGAGAGACATACAGCCTGTTACTGTTTCAGAAAATTTAGACGGGTTTGCGACTGAGCACCAATCTGGTGAATGGTTTCGGAAATTGTGCGAGTATGGCAAATTCGGATCAGTGTTTTTGCTTTGCAGTCAGATTTGAATACCTGTAGCGCAGTATGTCGATAACCTCGGCCACTGCGTCCTCGTCGTTGGATCGCACGATGTGCGTGGCACAGGCTTTGGCGTATTCGTCGCCGTTTGACGGCACAAAAGCTTCGGCTGCGACGCGCAACATTTCTGCGTCGTTGTATCCATCGCCCACGGCATATACGTGTTCCGGGGCGATGCTCAGCGATTGCGCCAGCTTTATCAGTGCCGAGCCTTTATCCACGCCGGGGCGGAGAATTTCCAGGAATTCGCCGTCTGTTGGCAGAAAATGTATTTGGGTGTGATTGAGCGCGAGATATTCCTGAACGGCACGTATGTCTGAACGGGAACCACCAAGCATGACCTTTGCCCATGGGCCTGGCGCATCCCCTGGGTCGTCAGCGTGCTTAAATATTATACCCTGATTGGTGAAATGTTTTTTTGAACGCTCATTCAGATGTATTGCCCAGCTTTTACCGAAAGGATACAGTTCAATGCACATCTCCGGAAACTGTGCGCTTACGGCGCGAAGCGCAGGTATGGCGTCGTCTTCAATGCCGTCCAAAAACACGATTTTTTCGGATGCATAGTTGTAAGCCATGCCGCCGTTGGCCAGTAGCACCGGCGCGTTTATGTATTCAGGAGAATATGAGTGAAACCCCTGATACGTGCGACCGGTGCAAACTGTAAAGCGTCCGCCGTTTTCCATAAACCAATTCACCGCACGCTGCACTTCGGTCGATATTTCACCTCTGGAATTGGCAAAAGTGCCGTCGAAATCGCTGGCGATAAGCACTCCATCAAACAACATACATATTCCTCCGGACAGTATTATGCCTTTGCAGAGAACATAAAGCGGGAAACATCGTTACGCAATATTGCGGATTTTGCGGAAACTGCCTGCGTCGCATGCTTACGCTATAAAACCGGCCGTTTGACGCTTTTAAGCCATTCGATCTGAAAATAACGGTATTATCGTTCGGGCGCGAGTGTTTTCCAGTATCGGCAGGCACATAAAGCCACTGCTGCTGCAAAAACAATAAAAATCCCACCCGCCATGGGGCGGGGGGATTGCAGATTTGTCAATTGAGCATGATCTGGCCGCCGGTTACGGGGATGGCCTGACCGGTCTCATACTTCTGCTCTACGCAGTAGATAACGGCGCGGGCAACGTCAGCGGGGAGGC
>CAYNZG010000336.1:0-1672 GCA_964401525.1 uncultured Ruminiclostridium sp. | reverse complement strand
CTTTTAAAGCAGCAGCGGCGGCGGCATCTGCCGCCGCCACCAGAATGGGCTGAAAGATTCGGGCCTGCTGCTCCAACAGGTCAATGCTTTTATTGGCCGTCAAGGCCACCACACGGACCCCACAGGCTTCTGCCACATCCAGAGTCTGGGTGCCGATGGAGCCGGTGGAGCCGAGAATGGAAATACTTCGTTGGATCATATGATTCGCCTCTTACTTAAATGCGGGGATCCAGGTCATCAGGATCTCAATGAGGGGTGCGCAGAAGATCACGCTGTCGAACCGGTCCAGCACGCCGCCATGACCGGGCAGCAGATGGCCGTAGTCCTTGATCTTCCGGGTGCGCTTGATATAGGAGAAGGCCAGGTCGCCCACCTGAGAGATGACGGCGCCCAGAATACCGTAAACGGCCAGGAAGTAATAGTTCACGGTCACGCCGGTGATCTTCCCGAAGACCAGGCCATAGAGCAGGCACAGGACCACGCCGCCCACCAGGCCGCCGACAGAGCCTTCCACAGTCTTCTTGGGGGAGAGCTCGGGGGCCAGCTTGTGCTTGCCCAGGAACATCCCGGTGAACATAGCGGCAGCGTCCACCACGAAGGGCAGAGCGATGGGCAACAGGACGCTGGCCGTGGCCACCTTGCCCTCCAGCATCCCCATGCGCACCACGCTGGACAGACCAACGGAGATGAACAGGGCAAAGAACACCGCGCTGCCCACCCGGTCGATCTTCACCCGGAAGCCGCTGGCGAAGGCCTCGGCGAACACCAGGATGAGATAGACCAGCAGCACCGTCAGCGCCACGGTCCGGTTTTCACCGCCGTAGACCCAGAACGGCACCGCCACAGCCAGGACAGCCGTGTACAGGGCGATGCGGGGGTGGTTCATGCCAATGGCGTGCATGGCCTCATAGGTCCCCACCGCAGCCAGGATGGCGATCATGGTGGGCAGGAAGGGCTTGGGCAGCACAAAGAGCACCAGCAGGATCACAGGGATCCCCACGCAAGCCACGAGAATACGGTTTTTCATGGGATGGATCGTTCCTTTCTTGCGCTGCCTGGCAGCGCGCGGCCTGCACTCCAGGCCATCAGATACCGCCGAACCGGCGGCTGCGGTTTTGGTAATCGAGGATGGCCTCGTTCAGGGCCTTCCCGTCAAAGTCCGGCCAGAGCACATCGGTGAAGTAGAACTCCGAATAGGCCGACTGCCAGGGCAGGAAGTTGGACAGGCGCAGCTCTCCGCTGGGCCGGATGATGAGGTCCGGGTCAGGGATGTCCCCGCTGTCCAGATACCGGGAAAACGCCGCCTCGTCCAGGTCCTCGGCCCGGACCCGGCCCTGGGCCACGTCCCGCGCCCAGACCTGAGCCGCCCGGATGATCTCATCCCGGCCGCCGTAGTTCAGGCAGACGTTGATCTGGTACCTGGCATCCACCCGGTTGCCCACGGCCACGGTCTCCAGGCAGAGGTCCCGCAACTCCTCGGGCAGGGCGGTGATGTCCCCGAAAAAGCGGATGCGGAAGCCGTCCCGCTGCATCTTTTCCAGGGCCTCCAGCAGATACTTGCGCAGAAGGCCCATGATGGCGGAGACCTCCTCCGCCGGGCGCTTCCAGTTCTCCGTGGAGAAGGCATAGACGGTCAGATAAGGGATGCCCAGGTCCCGGCAATGGTAAGCAA
>CAYNZG010000335.1:0-1674 GCA_964401525.1 uncultured Ruminiclostridium sp. | reverse complement strand
GACGCATGCCGTACAGAAAAAGTGCAAGCCCGCCGAAAAGAGAAATGAAATTAAAAATGGTCATATTTCTTGCCTTTCTTTTGCTTCTGTTTTTCGTTCCGTTTTATTCTTTTTATGCGGTCTCACCCTGACTGTATCGAAAGACTTCAAAACGGTTAAATCAATGTTAAAATGGTTAATTGAATATTAAACAAATATTAAATCCATGTAAAATACCCCATTTATAGTGTATCAAAAAAATTCGGAATGGCAAGGAAAGTTTTTATTTTAACAAGCAATTTGGCACACTATAAGATAGTGAGCTGAAAAAATTCGAAAAACGGTGGACAAGCGGCGGTGTGGCGAATTATAGCATAAATGTGTAGGTAGCTGTCTGAAACCGAGGAAAACGTGACGATTAGGAATAATAGGGGGAAAATCAAGTAGAATGACATTTTTAGATGTTTTGCCGCTTTTGCCTGTATTTTTCTAAGTGTTTTGCATGAGATTTTAGATGTTTCGCATCAAAAAAACGGATTTTTCTAAAAAACTTTGCATGTGGCGATGGCCTCATGCAGAGCAGAAGGAAAAATGCCGTTTTTCTGTTCCTTGAGCCGAAGAAAAGAAGGGGAATGGGAGGCGTTTTTACGCCAAAAATGTAATAATATAGAACTAATAGATAGCTGGTGCAGCGAAAAAACGACATACTTGAACATATAGCAGAAAAATTAGAAAAAGCGAGCTATTTTGAGCAAAACATCTAAAAATATTTGGGGCGATTTTAGAAAAAGGCAAAATTTTTTCATCAAACATCTAAAATCTCGAAATGTTTATCGAGGCGTACAAACGGCAGAAAATCAACCGCAGGGTTTGATATCAGATGGTGTGACCATACATGGGCAAGCAGGCAAATCAACGTAGAGGTTGATTTATTCGACAGATATCGAAATGCAGTCGATAATGTTCGTTACCGCAGCCATATCCAGGCGGCCATCAATGGTATCTGTACTTAGGAAGAGATTGCTGTTTATGTAGTAGCCGGATCTGTGGTATAGTTTAAGCTTTTCTGTCGCTGCTGTGAAGTAGTCCGCGTCGGACAGCATACCTAAATGCTCCCAGACTATTTTCTGACCATACATGGTTGTAAAAACAAAATCCGGTCTAACCGTGACACGACCATCGTCAGCCGTGACTAAAGTCAGTTCATCTTCATAAACAAAAGGGACTCTCCGTTCGGTGAGCGTGTTTACGATGATAGCTTCTGATTTACTTCGCACGAAAATTCCGGCAATAGTAGGCTGTGTAAGATTTTCGGAACGAAATGTATTTCGTTCAGCTAAACGTTGTTTTTTTAGAATACGCAGCATGGGATCTTCTTCAAATGCAGCACAAAGTTGATAGGCATTTCCCAGTTCAGCTTTTACTTCACTGAATCGGTATGAATGGTAGTTTTCAAGCAACTTTTTTTGAAATTTGAGGTTTTGTGATAGTATCCGCACCATCTTTGCGGCAAATGCCTTGTCGGCATATTTATGGAGTAATTCGGTTTCAGATGGCTTTATGCTTCTTTGCAAAGTATGAGAATTGGCGGCTGTGGAAATGCAAAGTTTGTAGTAGCGTTTGTCGTTTACTGTGTATGTAGTGACATGACCGGGAGGTGCTGTTCGCAAAAAGCGTTCATATTTTTTCTTGAGA
>CAYNZG010000334.1:0-1728 GCA_964401525.1 uncultured Ruminiclostridium sp. | reverse complement strand
CCTTGATCTCGTCGGTCTCCTTGTTGTGCAGGCGAACCCGGACCTTGATGGGCTTTGCATAGGTGGCGTCGCGCTCCTTGCACTCCTCTACGGTGTACTTGGGGGGCTCGTTCATGCTGTAGTCCAGGAAGCTCAGCTCCAGATTGCCGGTGTAGTCGGTAATGGTATCCACGTCCTTGAAGACCTCATTGAGGCCCTCGGCCAGGAAGCGCTCGTAGGAGTCCTTCTGGATCTTCAGCAGATTCGGGATCTCGATGATTCTGTCGTCATCATGCTTGGCATAGCTCTTTCGCAGGGTCTTGCCATACATGACATCCTTGACCATTGCCATTCTAGATCATCACAGCCTTTCTTTTCGGTTCCAATTCAGAATTATTTGACACGCCGGGGTGAGTTGTCACATTTTTTTATTTGCTTCTTGCATTTCCATCCGTTCCGTGATACACTAATCATGGAAGAGGATTGCCCAGATCGCAAACCAGGGCATTATGGAATGTTATTGTAGCACATTTTTCCTGTCCCGTCAATCCAATCTGTCCAAAAATATTCACCATTTTTGCACCTTGCGCAAAGATGGTTTTTGTTTTTTATGCAATAAGTCAATTGACTTAGGACAGTGTGCTTAAGTAAAAGAAGATAGAAAAGAAGGAATGCCTCCATGTTTCTTAAACATCAGAAAGCCTCAATATGGTGCAAAAAAATCATTCGTAAAAACCAAAAACGAATTACCCCAATTAATTGTGAAGACTATATACACAAAACCGACAGAACAACGCTTGCTGCTCTGAAAAAAATTCCTCTTTTTGACTCTTTATGCAGTAAAGTTCTCTCCTTGCTAAGCGAACCTCAGAGAAACATTATAGATATGTCCTCTAAAATCCATATTTCAGAGAAACAAATACCCAAAGTATATTACATGGTGCAAAGCATCTGTAACAAAATAGGAATTGAAATGCCTAACATCTATTTGACTTTAGATAGAAATCCCAATGCATACACATATGGTACAGAGCATATTTCAATTACTATCACATCTGGTTTGCTTGAATGTTTGGAAGACGATGAGCTATACGCTGTCCTCGCCCACGAGTGTGGACACATTGCGTGTAAACATGTTTTATATCACACAATCGGTTCTTTTATTCTCTCCGGCGGATCTATCGGATTGCAACGACTCAAAAGTGTTCTCAGCGAAGGATTTATTGGCAATCTTGTCACAACGACCGTTGATTCCGCTCTGGAATTAGCTTATTATCATTGGCAGCGGTGCAGCGAACTATCCGCTGATCGAGTTGCAGTAATCTGTTGTGAAAGTGCAAAACCCGTTATTGAGTCGATGATGCGTTTAGCAGGTGGTACTGCTAATATATCATCAGATTTAGATACCGATTTATTTATTGCGCAGGCAGAAGAATATAGAAAGCTAACCGATGAAGACAAAATGAATAAGGCGTTGGAATTCTGGATCATACGTGGACAAACCCACCCATTGCTTGCCGTGCGTGCATACGAGGCCAAAAATTGGGCAGAATCAGAAGAATTTGCCAAGGCAATAAACTCATAAACGCAATAAATAAAAATGCCCCTACGACAGGTATTATCAGATGAACAATAATAATGACAGGCCAACTCAATCTTCTGCGAAATAGCCGTGGACAATTCGCCCGCAAAACTTCAATCGTCGCGAAGCGACTCCTCAATTTTTCATTTTTCATTCTTCATTTTTCA
>CAYNZG010000333.1:0-1731 GCA_964401525.1 uncultured Ruminiclostridium sp. | reverse complement strand
CTTACTTCTTCTTGTTAGCGACGGTACGCTTGGGACCCTTACGGGTACGAGCGTTGGTCTTGGAACGCTGGCCGCGGACGGGCAGGCTCTTACGATGACGGATGCCGCGATAGCAGCCGATCTCGGTCAGACGCTTGATGTCCATTGCCACGTTGCGGCGCAGGTCGCCTTCGACCATGTAGTCACGGCCGATAACTTCACGCAGAGCAGCTTCGTCCTGCTCGGTGAGATCCTTCACTCTGGTGTCGGGGTTGATGCCCGTTTCAGCCAGGATCTTGGATGCGCTGGTGCGTCCGATACCATAGATGTAGGTCAGACCAATCTCGATTCTCTTGTTCTTCGGCAGATCGATGCCGGCAATTCTTGCCATACTTCTTCAGCGCCTCCTTCTTTAACCTTGTCTCTGCTTATGCTTGGGATTTTCGCAAATGACCATGACTTTGCCCTTGCGCTTGATGATTTTGCACTTTTCGCACATGGGCTTGACGGACGGTCTTACTTTCATAACATTTACCTCCTGGAAGCCTGTTGCTTTACTTGGTGGATTTGCTGCGCCAGGTGATCCGACCCCGTGTCAGATCATACGGGGAAATCTGAACGGTCACTTTGTCACCCGGCAGAATACGGATGAAATTCATCCTGAGCTTTCCGGAAATATGAGCCAAAATGATATGGTCGTTTCCGATATCGACCCGGAACGTGGTGTTGGGCAGTGCCTCGACCACGGTACCTTCCAGCTCAATCATGTCGCTTTTAGCCAAGCGTCATACCTCCTCAGTCTCACTGAACCTTATTCCGGAAGGCGGCCAGCGCCCTCCTGATCTCACTGTCCAGCACCGGCTCGCCGTCTTTCATGCGGCCGGCAACCGGGTCCGTCCAGAACCCCGCGGAAACAACGTGCTTTCGCCGTTTTTTCTTTGGAGTCTCAAATTTTCTGTTCTTTCCATCGGCCAGCCAGAGGAAGTCGCCTTCCTCCTTGACGACAAGGAAAAGCAAACCCTTGTCGTGACCGGCCGTGGAGCGCACCACGCTGCCTTGGTGGAACGTCATACGCACAGATCCCCCACCTGGGTGAGAATCTCAGGCTCACCCTTCGTAATGAGGATTGAGTTCTCATAGTGGGCGGCCAAGGAGCCGTCGCTGGTCCGAACGGTCCAGCCGTCACGCATCACCCTGACCTTCCAATCCCCCTGGTTCACCATGGGTTCCACAGCCAGGGTCATGCCGGGAGCAAGCCGGGGACCGTGACCGGGTCTGCCATAGTTGGGAACTTCGGGAGATTCGTGCAGGTTGGCACCCACGCCATGGCCCACATAGTCACGCACGATCGAGAAGCCGTGGGATTCCACGTATTCCTGAATGGCGTGAGAAATGTCGCCGACACGGTAACCGAAGCGGGCGAACTTCATGCCCTCCCAGAAAGACTGCTCGGTGACGGCAATGAGCTTCGCCGCCTCCTCGCTGATCTTTCCGCAGGGGAAGGTCGCTGCGCAGTCGCCGTGAAAGCCGCCGATGTAGGCGCCCACGTCTACACTGACGATGTCACCCTCCTTCAGGACCAGATTGCTCGGGATCCCGTGGATGACTTCGTCGTTCACCGAGATACAGGCTGAGGCGGGGAAATCCCCGTACCCCAGGAAGGAGGGCTTTGCCCCCTGGCTCTCGATGAATTTACGAACTGCGGTATCTATCTCAAGAGTGGTCACGCCAGGACGTACCATTTTCCCCGCC
>CAYNZG010000332.1:0-1736 GCA_964401525.1 uncultured Ruminiclostridium sp. | reverse complement strand
GTCCCTGGACCTGCCCCGGCTGCGGCGGCGCAAACAACGGCAAGTTCTGCGAGTTCTGCGGCACCCCCCGGCCCCAATAACGAGCAGCCGACCTCCCTCAGGCGGCGGTGACGGCTCCCGTCACCGCCCCGCCTGGGGGCGCACCCGCTCCCACAGACCTCACAAACACGACTTGGAAGGAGAACATGATGAAAAAGTTTTTAACCTTATCCCTTGCCCTGATGATGGCCCTGGGCCTGGCTGCCTGCAGCAGCACCCCCGAGAAGGAGGAGGAGAGCCAGACCTTCTTCGACTTTGATACCTACACCATTGAGCGGAAGGACGCAGAGCTGCTGAAGGACGATTATGATGTCGGCTGCGTCATGCTGCCCCTGATCTACTCTAACTATGACCCCAACGAAAGCGGCCATCTGGACGAATACGTCTCTTACACGGCCACCCAGAACGGCGAGGAGATGAGCCTGGGCATCCTCGGCGAATACTGGGCGGACGAACCCTATTTTGTCCATGAAAACGAGAGCGCAGACTTCTACATCGCCTTTCGCCTGAAACAGAACGAGGACCGCACGGCCTATGACCTGAGCCCCATCGAGGTGGTCCTGCAGGACAAAGGTTCCGACCTGTCCTACACCTTCACTGTGGACCTGTCCGAGCTGGACGACTCTGGCGTGCAGTTGGACAGCAGCGAGACCCCTGAGGCATAAGCTGTAGACCGAACGACGAGCCCCGACCCCTTCCACCCGACCGGACCGACCTACGATCTCGAAAGGAGACTCTTATGAAAAAACTGTTTGCAATGCTTCTGGCCCTGACCATGGTGCTCTGCCTGGCTGCCTGCGGCGGTGAAAAGAGCAAGCCTGTAGAAGAAGTTTACGGCCTGGACCTGACCTCCACCGCGGAGCAGGCCATGTCGGAGGAATGCGCAGAGCGCGACGCGCTCTACACCGCAGTGAAAGACAAGTTCGGCGACGTGACCATGTTCTCCGGCACTGAGTTCGAGAAGATGACCTACGACGACGTGAAGGAGCTGCTGGGCATCGACGCGACCTATTATTATTACGATGAGAACTCCGCTGCCCAGGCCTTCGTCTGGGAGGCCAGCGACTTTGAGACCGCCAAGCTGGCCTTCTGGTTCCGGGACAACGAGCTGTACGCCCTCGGCTCCACCAACCTGAGCTGATGACAGCAGACAAGACAGATGCCAGATAGACGGTAAGGGAACCTGTAAAACCACCCGCGCCGGAGCGGATCGCTCCGGCGCATTTTCCTAAAGGAGGAGAAATCTATGCCAGCACAAGTGACAAACTATAAATGCCCCAGCTGCACCGGCCCGCTGCACTTCGTGGGCGCATCGGGCAAGCTGGAGTGCGACTACTGCGGCTCGTCCTACGAGGTCGCAGAGATCGAAGCCCTGTATGCAGAAAAGAACGAGCAGGCCGCAGCCGCCCAGCAGGCGGCGGAGGAAAAGGCCGCCGACAGCGCCTGGGACACCTCCGGCATGAGCGACGACTGGGGTGCCGACGGCGAGGGCATGAAGGCCTACTCCTGCCCCTCCTGTGGCGCAGAGCTGATCTGCGACGCATCCACCGCCGCCACCAGCTGCCCCTACTGCGGCAACCCCACCGTGGTGCCCGGGCAGTTCTCCGGCACGCTGAAGCCGGAATACATCATCCCCTTCAAGCTCAACCGGGAGGACGCCATCCAGGCCCTGAAGAACCACTACAAGGGCAAGCCCT
>CAYNZG010000331.1:0-1741 GCA_964401525.1 uncultured Ruminiclostridium sp. | reverse complement strand
CTGCGTGGGTCTGGCCGGTAAGTCCAATGTCCTGCACGGAGATCTTCTGGTGCAAGCCGGTGGCCATACCCAGCAACATACAGGGTGCCTGGGTGGGCTCCACGAAAAACACATGGACCACGTCCCCAAAGAGCTGCTTCAGGCCAAAGGTGATCCCACCGGGAGCACCGCCCACGCCGCAGGGGATATACACAAAGAGGGGATGCTCCTGGTCCACCTGCACGGCTTGCTCCCGCAGCTGACCCGCCAGCCGCTTGGCCGCCACCGCATAGCCCAAAAAGAGGGTCTGGGAGTTCTCGTCGTCCACAAAATAGCTCCTGGGATCTGCGTCGGAGTTGGCTCTCCCCTGCTTCACCGCTTCGCTGTAATCGGAGGCGTACTCCATCACGGTGACCCCGTGCTGCCGGAGCAGGTCCTTCTTCCACTGGCGGGCATCGGCGGACATATGGACGATGACCCGGAAGCCCACCGCCGCACTCATGATCCCGATGCTCAGCCCTAAGTTCCCCGTGGACCCCACCTGCACGGTATACTGGGAAAACACTGCGCGAGCCTCCGGTGAAGTCAGCTTGGTGTAGTCATCCTCCCAGCCGAGGAGAAGGCCGTGCGCTAAGGCCAGGTCCTCCGTATGCTTCAGCACCTCATAGATCCCGCCCCGGGCCTTGACCGACCCGGCAATGGCCAGGTGGCTGTCCTGCTTCAGCAGCAGTCTGCCCGGACAGGCACAGCCGTAGGCCTCCCGCAAGCGGGCCTGAAGGTGCGGCACCGGTGTCAAGGGGGATTCGATGATGCCGCCGGTCCCTCTGGTCTCCGGGAAGCAAGCCATCAGAAAGGGCGCAAAGCGAGCCAGGCGGGCCTCCGCCTCGTCTATCTCTGCCCGGGTCAGCGAGAGCTGCTCCTTCCCCTCTTCCCAAGGCTTCTGCGCAGGGTTGCGCCAGGCCACCTCCCGTTCTGCTTGCAAATCTTCGATCAGCGGGCGGACAACGTCCGGCACCATAGCGTTCGACATGAAAGCCCCTCCTCACTTTTTATTCTGTACCTATTATGATACCACAGCGGAAAAAATCTGTCATTCCCTTTCCAAAATTCGCGCACATACTTCCGCCCCGCCCGCGTATACTGGAACGGATATGCTTTTGCAGCAAGAAAGGAGGTCCTCTCATGGCAGAGACCGCACCCCGTCAGCTTCCCCCTCCCCCGCCGGAGCCGCAAGACCTGGACGACATGATCTTTCGCTGGGAATCCGATGTACCGACCGTCAGCGACCGCTGAAGGGAACAATCGTCGGTTTTCCCGGCGTTTTCCCTTTACAGGGGAGAAAAAATCAGATATAATAGGTTACTACACTATAATTGCAACAATTACAATAAGAATGTGAGTGAACAACAGATGCTTCAATTTGACGAATATAAGGTGAAACTGAACAACCTCCTGCCCCAGCTGGACGAGCTGGAACAGGCCCTGAACTTAGAGAGCACCGCCCGCGAGGTTGACTTCTTAGAGGCACAGAGCTCTGCGGACGGCTTTTGGGACAACCCCGAAAAGTCCCAGAAGGTCCTGCAAAAATTAAAGCAGCTGAAGAACAAGCTGGAATCCCAGGAAAAGCGCCGCGCCGCCTGGGACGACATGATGGTCATGTGCGAGATGGGCAACGAGGAGGAGGACGAGTCCTTCCTGCCGGAGCTGGAGAGCGAGTACGCCGCCCTGATCGAAAACATGGAGGCCGCCAAGCTCCAGACCC
>CAYNZG010000330.1:0-1745 GCA_964401525.1 uncultured Ruminiclostridium sp. | reverse complement strand
CCTATGTGAAGCTGGCCGAGCACCCCAACATCTGCGCCATCAAGGAGGCCAACAGCGACATTTCCAAGATCGTGGAGACCTTCTCCTTGGTGGGCGATAAGCTGGACATCTATTCCGGCAACGACGACCAGATCGTGCCCATCCTGTCCATGGGCGGTCAGGGCTGCATCTCCGTGCTGTCCAACGTGGTCCCCGCCGGGGCTGTGGCCATCACCGACAAGTTCTTCGCCGGGGATGTGGCCGGGGCCGCCAAGCTTCAGTGCGAGTACATGCCCCTCATCCGCTCCCTGTTCTGCGAGAGCAACCCCATCCCCGTGAAGGCCGCCATGGCTGCTATGGGCTACTGCGAGAACTTCCTCCGCCTGCCCCTGGTCCCCATGGAGGAGGACCACTATCAGGTGATGCTCCAGCGGATGCGTGCTCTGGGCATCCAGGTGTGATCGAGGTGGCAGCATGAACATCATCGTCAACGGCGCGCTGGGCCGCATGGGTCAGCACATGTGCCAGGTCATCGAAAACGCCGGCGAGACCATCGCCGCCCGGGTGGACCGGGCCGGGGGAGAGGGCATCTATCCCACCCTGGCTGACTACACCGGCCCCGCTGATGTGGTCATCGACTTCTCCAACCACGCCGGGGCCAGAGAGCTGGCCGACTACTGCGTGGCCCGGAAGCTCCCATTCGTGGCCGCCACCACCGGCTATACCCCGGAGGAATTCGCTTGCCTGGAGGCGGCTGCCCAGACCGTCCCCGGCTTCCAGTCCTATAACATGTCCGTGGGCGTGGCCTTGCTGGCCCGCCTGGTGAAGCAGGCCGCCGCCATCTTCGGCGGCTGCGACGTGGAGATCATTGAGGCCCACCACAACCGGAAGGCCGACGCACCCAGCGGCACCGCCCTCCTTCTGGCCGACGCGGTGAAGGAGAAGCGGCCGGACGCTGAATATGTCTTCGGCCGCTCCGGCCAGCACAAGCGTCAGCCCAACGAGATCGGCATCCATGCCCTGCGCATGGGCAACGTGGTGGGGGAGCACGAGGTCATTTTCGCCACCGACAGCCAGACCATCTCCCTGAAGCACCAGGCCCACGACCGAGCCCTCTTCGCGGAAGGGGCTTTGACCGCTGCGGGCTTCGTGGTAAAGCAGGCCCCCGGCCTCTACCACATGGACGACCTTCTGGGTCCCTGAGCGCAACACTACCTTATATATAGAAAGACAGGAATGACCTATGCTGTATGATAATTTGGGAATCAACGAGAGCGGCCATCTGACCATCGGCGGTCTGGACGCGGTAGACCTGGCCCAGGAGTTCGGCGCACCCCTCTATGTGCTGGACGAGGACCGGGTCCGGGCCAACTGCCGGACCTATGTGCAGGCGCTGGCCGCCCATATGCCCGCCGGATCCTATCCCCTGTTTGCGGGGAAGGCCCTGTGCTTCAAGGGACTGTATCCCGTGCTGGAGTCCGAGAGTATGGGGGCCGACGTGGTCTCTCCCGGTGAGATCTACACCGCCCTGGCTGGGGGTTTCCCGGCAGAGCGGCTCTACTTCCACGGCAACAATAAGACCGATGAGGACATTTGCTATGCCATGGACCGCGGCGTGGGTCACTTCATTGTGGACAACCACCACGAGCTGGAGCGGGTAGACCGCTACGCCGGCGAGCGGGGGATCCGCCAAAAGGTCCTGCTCCGGGTGACCCCCGGCATCGACCCGCACACCCTGCAGGCCATCAACACCGGCCGCATCGACT
>CAYNZG010000329.1:0-1745 GCA_964401525.1 uncultured Ruminiclostridium sp. | reverse complement strand
AGAAAAGAGGTGTCAAATGTGGTTAAAGTAACCATCAATGAAAACCTTTGCAAAGGCTGTGGTCTGTGCGTCCGAGCTTGCCCCAAGGGGATCATTGAACTGTCCAAGACGAAGATCAACGCGAAGGGCTATCACCCCGCAGAGGTCACTGACATGGAAGCTTGCGTAGGCTGCACTTCCTGTGCGCGCACCTGCCCCGATGTGGTAATCCGTATTGAAAAAGACTAAGGAGGAAAAAACATGGCTTTGACTCTTATGAAGGGTAGCGAAGCTATTGCGGAGGCCGCCATTCGCGCCGGCGCCCGTTATTTCTTCGGTTACCCCATCACTCCCCAGACGGAGATTCCCGAATACATGTCCGCCCGTATGCCCGAGGTTGACGGCTGCTTCCTGCAGGCCGAGAGCGAAGTGGCGGCCATCAACATGGTCTACGGTGCTGCCGGTACCGGCGCCCGCGTCATCACTTCTTCTTCCAGCCCCGGCGTGTCCCTGAAGCAGGAGGGTATCTCCTACTGCGCAGGCGCCATGGTTCCCGCTGTCATCATCAACGTGATGCGCGGCGGCCCCGGTCTGGGCAACATTCAGGCTTCCCAGGGCGACTATTTCCAGGGCGTCAAGGGCGGCGGCAACGGTGACTATCACCTGCTGACCTTCGCTCCCGCTTCCGTGCAGGAGGCCATCGACCTGATGATGATCGCCTATGACAAGGCTGAGAAGTATCGCATCCCCGTGCTGTTCCTGGCTGACGGTATCATCGCCCAGATGATGGAGCCCGTGGAGCTGCCCGAGATGGTGGACTACAAGGTTGATCCCGAGAAGAAGCCCTGGGCCTGCACCGGCTGGAAGCCCGGCGATGACCCCGCAAAGCGCGGCGTGATCAACTCCATCTACATTGACACCGAGAGCCTGGCCATCCACAACGATGAGCTGCAGGCCATGTATAAGGAAGTCGTCGCCAACGAGCAGATGTGGGAAGCCTACAACTGCGAGAACGCCGACTACATCATCACTGCGTTCGGCACCGTGGCCCGTATCGCAAAGAGCGCCATCAGCGAGCTGAAGGAGCAGGGCATCAACGTGGGTCTGCTGCGTCCCATCACCGTGTGGCCCTTCCCCTATGACGCTGTGCGCGAGGCTTGCTGCCAGCCCTCCGTCAAGGCCGTGCTGGACGTCGAGCTGAACGAAGGCCAGATGCTGGAGGATGTCAAGCTGGCCATCAACGGCGAAAAGAAAGTCGATTTCTTCGGTCATTGCGGCAGCCAGATGCCCACCACCGCCGAGATCGTCACCAAGATTCTCAGCATGAAGGAGGGTAAATAAGATGGCTGTTCTGTTTGAAAAGACCCAATATCTGACCGACAAGCAGTTCCATTACTGCCCCGGCTGCAACCACGGTATCATCCACCGTCTGGTGGCCGAGGTCATCGACGAAATGAACCTGGATGGCAAGGTGATCGGCGTTGCCCCCGTTGGCTGCTCCGTGTTTGCCTATGATTACTTCAACTGCGATATGTACGAGGCTGCCCACGGCCGCGCTCCCGCTGTTGCCACCGGCATCAAGCGCAGCGCCAATGATCGCCTGGTATTCACTTATCAGGGCGACGGCGACCTGGCCTCCATCGGTACCGCCGAGATCGTTCACGCTGCCCATCGCGGCGAGAAGATCACCACCATCTTCGTCAACAATGCTATTTACGGCATGACCGGCGGCCAGATGGCTCCCACCACCCTGATCGGCCAGAAGG
>CAYNZG010000328.1:0-1760 GCA_964401525.1 uncultured Ruminiclostridium sp. | reverse complement strand
GCTCTGCATCTTGTTGGCACGCTCGGGGGCCAGGTTCTCCAGATGCTCGTCGTACTTGTCCAGGTTCACAGCGCCGCCCTTACGGGTGTCCACCAGCTTCTTTTCGGGGACGCGGGTGGTGGGCTTGCTCAGCTCAGGCTGCTTGGGCTGCTGCTTCGGGGCCTGCTTGGGAGCCTGCTGATTCTGCTGGCCCTGGCGGTTATCGTTGCGGTCACCGCGGTTGTTGCGGTTGTCGTTGCGGTCGCGGTTGCCCTGACGGTTGTCATTGCGGTCGCCGCGGTTGTTGCGGTTGTCGTTGCGGTCACGGCCACCCTGGCGGTTGTCGTTACGGTCACGGCCGCCGCGGTTGTTGTCGTGATTTCTGGGGGCGTCGGACTTCTCCTTGCGGGCGGGCGTGCCCAGGGAGGCCTCCATGTCAGCCACCTGGTTGCTCTGGGTCACCCGCTCAAAGACCATGGACAGTTCCTTGTCGTCCAGCACCTGCATATGATTCTTCGGGGTCGTGGCATACGTGGATAAGATCTGGGTGATCTCCTTGGTGGACTTGCCCAGGTCCTTGGCTACCTCGTGCACACGATACTTATTCTCAAAACTCAAATATAGCCACCTCCGTCAATGGCCGGGAAGGGGTCTTCTCCGGTCAGATATTCCGCTTGTTCTTCTTTCCCCTGGGAGCGGAGCCTTTGCCCGTCCGGGGGTTCTTCTCTTGGGCGCGCTTTTCGTCCCGGCGCTTCTTGGTCCGGGCCGCCTTTTGGGAGAGGGCCTCCCGTGCGTCGCCATAGGTATCCGGGTCGGCCTTGGCCAGCTTGTCAGCCACGGCAGCGGCGAAGCCAATGTCGCTGATGGCCAGCATGGCGCAGGAGGACCGTCCCAGTCCGCTGCCCAACTCCGCCTTGGTCAGGGGGATGGTCAGGCAGATGGTGTTTGTTCCGGCTTGGCAGAAATGATGAGCCCGGCGGATGGTGTTGTCCGCGGCGTCGCTGGCCAGCAGCAGCAGGTACGCTTTGTGCGCCCGGCAGGCGGCCCCGACCGGCTCCTCCCCCACAGCAAGCCGCCCAGCCCGGAGCGCAAGGCCCAGGAGGGAGGGAATGCTATCCATCCAGGTCGCCCCCCTTCATCTGCTCTTCCAGGCCGTCGTAGACCTCCTCGGGGATGGGAAGGGAGAAGGCCCGTTCCAAGGCTTTGGACTTGCGGATCCGCTTCAGGCAGTCCGGACTGGGGCAGAGGTACGCGCCCCGTCCCGGTTTCTTTCCGTGGAAATCCAGGGAGATATCGCCTTCAGGGGAGCGCACCACGCGAATGAGCTCGCGCTTGGGTCTCATTTCCCGGCAGCCAAGACATTGGCGCAGGGGGATCTTTTTTGGCACGGTTCGCACCTCCTGGATGAAATATAGTCAGGAGGAAGATTATTCCTCCGTGGATGCTTCTTCGTCAGCGGCTGCAGGAGCTTCTGCCTCGGCAGAGGCTTCCTGGGCAGCGGCCTCCTCGGCTGCGTCCTCAGCCAGGAGACGCTGGGCCTCCTCGTAGCTGGAGATGCCGAAGGCGGCCAGGATGGAGTTCTCCATGCTGGCGGCGCTGGCCTGGGCGTTGGCGATCTCCTCGCTGGCCCGCTGGAAGATGGCGGCTGCGTCCTCCTCGTCCCACTCGTGGGCGGCGGACTCGGCCTTGATGTCGATCTTATAGCCGGTGAGCCGGGCAGCCAGGCGGGCGTTCTGGCCCTCTTTGCCGATGGCCAGGGAGAGCTGGTCGTCGGGCACCAC
>CAYNZG010000327.1:0-1780 GCA_964401525.1 uncultured Ruminiclostridium sp. | reverse complement strand
ACCCTGTCCGGCCCCGGCAAGGAGCTGCTGGTGAACGAAGACGTGAAAAAAGCATACCTGGGCACCTGAGCCCGGCACAAAAAGAGGACGCACCGTATGAAACGGTGCGTCCTCTTTTCTCTGTCAAAAATCGGTCCAATCAGGGCGGGGACCTTTCTGGGCTTTTCCCCCGCAGGGCATCTCTTACGCTGCCGCGCGCCCAGCTGGTGGGCGCGCCATGGACAGCCTGCCGACTCGGAGCCACAGGCGCGATGGCAAGATGGGACCCATTATCCCGGCAGGTTTTCCAACCACCTCAACGGGGTCCAGGGGCGAAGCCCAGGCGCTCTTTTCCCCCATTTTCTCCGGATAAAATGGGGCCCCGCCGGAGGCCCGTCCGGGGGGAGTACCCACTTGCCGTTTTTTCGACTTTGTGTGTGTGGCGGTTCAGAAAATGCCGGTCACGAAGATCTCCAGGCCGATGAAGATCAGGATCGCGCCGCCCAGGATGCCGGCCTTTCCGGCCAGCTTCGTCCCGGCCTTCCGGCCGATGCAGAGACCTGCCAGACAGATGACGAATGTGACTGCGGCGATGATGAGGGCCGCCAGCAGGGCGAAGAGCAGGTCGTAGTGGGCGATGGTGAAGCCCACGGACAGGGCATCGATGGAGGTGGCGATGCCCTGGACCATCAGAGCCGCGAAGCCCACGCCGGAGGTGCCCTCCTCGTCCTGCCCGCCCCGGATGCCCTCCAGGACCATCTTCCCGCCGATGAAGCCCAGCAGGAGCAGGGCCAGCCAGGGGATGAAGGCCTCAAAGGCCCGGAAGTACTGGACGATGGTGTGGACGCAGACCCAGCCCAGCATGGGCATGAGGGCCTGGAAGAAGGCAAAGGTCCCGGCGATGGCGCTCTGCTTCCGCCGCCCCATGGTCGGCTCGTTCAGGCCGTTGGCCAGGGAGACGGAAAAGGCGTCCATGGACAGACCGACTCCCAAGAGGATACTGTTAAAAAAGAAGATAAAATTCAGCTGCATACCATCCCTCCGTGTTCTTGGACCTATAGTATAATCCAATATCTATTCCGGGGCAAGCACCGGCAGACGATTTTTTTGGAAACCGGAAAGATTCTGTGGGAAGATTCTTGATTCTTTTGCAAAAATAGTGTATGATATAATGCAGAGTCTGCCGGATGCCATGTCGGTGTCGGGCATGACCGCACTAGTCGGGGAGATAGCGGTGCCCTGTACCTGCAATCCGCTGTAGCAGGGATGAATCCCGGACCCCCGGAGACCTCTTGTTTCGTTAGTTGCCGGTAAGCGGTGATGATAAGTCGGTCCTGCGCAACGCAGCACTGTGAACCGTGTCAGGCGGGGAACCGAGCAGCACTAAGCAGAACGCTGCGTGTGCCGCAGGCCTGCCGGCTTTGAGCTGGCTGCCGGTGAGACAGGGATAAGGGGATCTTCAAAGGCCGGTGTGCGGTCCTGCCGGATGCCGAGAGGATCAGGCAGACTTTCTTTTTTGCAGTGAGGAGGATGGCAGTTGTATCAGGCGCTTTATCGAAAGTGGCGGCCCCGCACCTTTGACGATGTGGTGGGCCAGGCCCATATCACCGAGACCCTGCAGCGGCAGGTGGCTGCGGGCCGTTTGTCCCACGCCTATCTCTTTACCGGGACCCGAGGCACTGGCAAGACCACCTGCGCCAAGATCCTGGCCCGGGCGGTGAACTGCGAGAACCCGGTGAACGGGAACCCCTGCAACTGCTGCCCCGCCTGCCAGGGCATCGAGAGCGGTGCCGTCCTGGAC